>NZ_JBQKUL010000010.1:0-88018 GCF_054968565.1 Pseudoalteromonas sp. G5_S1_54_S4
ATAGGTGGTTTAGGGGCTGAAAACAAAAAAAGCCGCATAGGCGGCTTTTTTCTATACTTAGCTACATTTAGCTATGTTTAGCAATAACCAAACGACATTAAACGCTTGTAACGTTGGTCAAGCATCTCTTCAAGCGATAACGCTTGTAAGTCTGCTAAATCGCGCTTAAGGCGAACTTTTAAATTACGTGCCATGGCATCATAATTACGGTGTGCGCCGCCTAGCGGCTCATCAACTAGGTTGTTGATTAAATCTAGCTCTTTAACACGCTCGGCTGTTACACCCATTGCTTCTGCTGCAAGTGGCGCTTTATCAGCACTTTTCCATAAAATAGAGGCACAACCTTCTGGTGAAATAACTGAGTAAGTGCTGTATTGCAGCATGTTTACTCTGTCGCCTACACCAATCGCTAATGCACCACCTGAACCACCTTCACCAATAACAGTACAAATTGTAGGTACTTTTAGTGCGGCCATTACTTTTAGGTTACGTGCAATTGCTTCTGACTGACCACGCTCTTCTGCGCCAACACCTGGGTATGCACCTGGGGTGTCGATAAATGTCATGATTGGCATTTTAAAACGCTCAGCCATTTCCATTAAGCGCAATGCTTTACGGTAACCTTCTGGTTTTGGCATGCCAAAATTACGTTTAATTTTTTCAGCAGTACCACGGCCCTTTTGCTGACCGATCACCATAACAGGTTCACCATCTAAACGAGCAACGCCGCCTAAAATTGCAGGGTCGTTAGCAAACGTACGATCACCCGCAAACTCGTCAAATTCCGTAAAAATACGCTCGATATAATCTCGAGTATAAGGACGCAGCGGATGACGTGCTAGCTGTGATACTTGCCAAGCACCAAGTTCAGAGAAAATTTTCTCCTTCATTTGTGCGCTCTTTTCTTTAAGTTTGCTGACTTCCTCTTCTAATCCAAGGTCTAATTCGCCAGCGCGGCTTACATTTTGTAATTCTTCAATTTTTGCTTCTAATTCTGCGATTGGAAGCTCAAAATCAAGATAATTGAGGCTCATGCTCTAAACTACCTAATTAGTTAAATTCTAGTTCTACATTTTGCGCTGCCATCAGCGATAACTTATGAATTAAGTCGTCACTTGGCGTAACACACCATTCGATCCCTAGGGTTAATTGTACCAACGCATCGGGGCGTTGATAATATACCTTGATCGGACACGTTCCCATTTTGTATGGTTCGAGTACTTTTTGTAATTTATCGAAGAAACCAGCCTCGATCTGCACCATATTCAGCGTCATCTTAATCGCTTTTATACGCTTTTCACGCGCCTGAGCAATGGTGTTTATTTCTCTGGCGGTCATTGTAATACCACCAGAGAAGTTATCAAAGCTGACCTGTCCGGATATCACCAAAATATTATTGATTTGCAACATATCTTGGTACATTTCAAACTGTTCTGGAAACAAGCGTACATCAATTCGGGCGCTTTTGTCATCTAAAGTTATCAAGCCCCAGCGATTTCCTTTTTTATTAATTAAGGTTCTCGCGGCAATCACCAAGCCCGCCCCAGTTGAGACTACATCACGGTTAGTGGGCTGCAAATCAATGAGTCGGCCTGAGGTGTAATGCCCAAGCTCTCGTCGATACTGGTTTATAGGATGGCCAGTTAAATAAAGGCCTAAGGTATCTTTTTCGCCATCAAGCCACTGATTATCTGTAAGTGGTGTGGCTTTAATAAACGCTTGTTCTACTTCGTCAGGCTCTGTGGCCAGTAAACCAAACAAGTCACTTTGCCCTAACAGCTCAGCTTTGTTGTGTTGATCGGCTGCGCGCATTGCATCTTTTAAACTTGCTAGCAGCGTTGCTCGCCCAGGTTGGTTTTTTTCTGGCCCTAGTTGATCTAATGCACCTGCATAAATTAATTTTTCGGTGACACGTTTATTTAAGCGCTTTAAATCAACACGCGCACAAAAATCAAATAAATCCTTAAATGGGCCTCCTTTCGCTCGCGCTTCTAATATGGCATCAACGGGGGCTTCACCCACGCCTTTAATTGCTCCTATACCGTAAACAACTTCACCTTGAAGATTAACAGTAAACTTGTATTCACCGGCGTTTACATCGGGCGGTAACAAAGTGAGTTTCATGTTTTCACACTCATCCACCAGCGTTACTATTTTGTCGGTGTTATCCATATCAGCCGACATTACCGCAGCCATAAACTCGGCCGGATAATGGGTTTTCATCCACAGCGTTTGATACGATACCAATGCATAAGCTGCTGAGTGAGATTTGTTAAAACCATAACCCGCGAACTTTTCAACCAAGTCGAATATTTTTATTGCAAGCTCGCCATCTATGCCATTACTACGCGCGCCCTCTTCAAAGGTTGAGCGCTGTTTTGCCATTTCTTCGGGCTTTTTCTTACCCATGGCACGACGTAACATATCGGCGCCGCCTAGTGTATAACCGGCCAGCACCTGCGCTATTTGCATAACTTGTTCTTGATACAAAATAATGCCGTAAGTCGGCTCAAGAATAGGCTTTAAACTTTCGTGTTGATATTGCGCATCGGGGTATGAGATTTCTTCTCTGCCGAGCTTTCGGTCGATGAAGTTATCTACCATGCCTGATTGCAGTGGACCTGGACGGAACAAAGCAACAAGGGCTATCATATCTTCGAAGCAATCGGGCTTTAATCGGCGAACTAGGTCTTTCATGCCGCGTGATTCTAGCTGGAATACTGCGGTGGTTTCAGCGCGCAGCAGTAGTTCAATACTTTTTTTATCATTCAGTGGAATGGTGTTGATATCAACCGGCTGTTTGCCTTCACGCTTTAAGCGCTCGTTGGTCATATCCACTGCCCACTGTAAGATGGTCAGCGTACGTAAGCCTAAAAAGTCAAACTTAACCAAACCGGCGGTTTCTACATCGTTTTTATCAAACTGAGTAACCGGAAACTTGCCTTCATCATCACAATAGAGCGCAGCAAAATCGGTAATTGTGGTCGGCGATATTACAACGCCCCCTGCGTGTTTACCGGCATTACGGGTACAACCCTCAAGAATACGACACATGTCGATTAAGTCTTTAACTTCTTCATCGCCGTCGTAGGCTTCTTGCAAACGAGGTTCAACTTCAAACGCTTTGGCTAAGGTCATTCCAGGGTCGCCCGGAATAAGCTTAGAAATACGATCAACAAATCCATACGGATGACCAAGTACCCGGCCTACATCGCGTATAACCGCTTTGGCCGCCATAGTACCAAAAGTAATAATTTGCGATACCGCATCACGCCCATACAAGGCCGATACGTGATCAATTACTTCATCACGTCTATCCATACAAAAGTCGACGTCAAAGTCGGGCATTGAAACACGTTCTGGATTCAAGAAGCGCTCGAAGAGTAAATCGAACTCTAGTGGATCAAGGTCGGTAATTTTAAGCGCATAAGCTACTAAGGAGCCCGCACCTGAACCACGCCCTGGACCTACTGGAATATTGTTATCTTTACTCCACTGAATAAATTCCATTACGATCAAGAAGTAACCAGGAAATCCCATTTGGTTAATTACATCGAGCTCTATCTTTAAACGCTCATCGTATTCGCCGCGTTTTTCTTGGCGTTCTTGCTCATCAGGAAATAAAAATTGCAGTCGTTCTTCAAGTCCATCTTGTGAGACTTTAACCAAAAACTCATCAATTTTTAATGAGCCTGTAGGGTAATCTGGTAGGAAATACTCACCTAATTGAACGGTTACATTACAGCGCTTTGCGATTTCTACGGTATTTTGTAACGCCTCTGGAATATCACTAAATAGCTCTGCCATTTGTTCTGGCGTTTTTAGGTATTGCTCTTGTGAAAAACGCTTTGGTCGGCGTTTATCATCTAGGGTATAACCATCAAAAATAGCCACCCGAATTTCATGGGCTTCAAAGTTTTCTGGCTTTAAAAATACCACTTCATTGGTAGCCACTACTGGCAGTTGCTCTGTGGTTGCAAGCTCCACTGCCATGTGCAAATAATTTTCTTCTTGAGCACGGTTGGTGCGAATAAGTTCAATATAATAATGATCGCTGAAGTGCTGTTTATAAAAGCTTACCACCGACTCAACAATAGCGGGGTTGCCTTTTATTAATGCTTTTCCTAAATCGCCATCTTTAGCACCCGAGAGTATGATGAGCCCCTCTTTTAAATCAACTAACCATTCACGGTCAATCACTGGGCGATGAAACACATGACCACGTTGGTAAGCTTTAGAAATCAATAAAGTAATATTTTTATAGCCAGTGTTATCTTTAGCTAATAACGTTATTCGGCTTGGTTCATCAGGGAATTCTGGGCTACGTACCCAAAAATCAGCACCAACAAGTGGCTTGATACCTGCGTTATGCGCTGCGCCATAAAAACGCACTAAACCACAAAAGTTCATTTGATCGGTAATTGCCAGCGCTGGCATTTCAAGCTCTTGTGCTTTAGCGACGATTGGTTTGGTTTTTGCCAAACCATCAACCATCGAAAAGTCTGAGTGCACTCGTAAGTGAACAAAATCAGGAGCTGGCATAATTACTCCTTACCCGAAAGCGCAAGCACACGCTGCACCGGTTTAAAGCTCTTACGATGCTCATCTATAGCGCCGTATTGCTCAAGCGCTGCAAAGTGTGCTTTAGTTGGATACCCTTTATGCCCTGCAAACCCATACTGTGGATAGCGCGCATCAAGTTCAATCATTTCATCATCACGAGCCACTTTTGCTAAAATAGA
Organism: Pseudoalteromonas sp. G5_S1_54_S4; assembly: GCF_054968565.1. Classification (NCBI taxonomy): domain Bacteria; kingdom Pseudomonadati; phylum Pseudomonadota; class Gammaproteobacteria; order Alteromonadales; family Pseudoalteromonadaceae; genus Pseudoalteromonas; species Pseudoalteromonas sp. G5_S1_54_S4. Next base: position 4,743 of record NZ_JBQKUL010000010.1, read on the forward strand.
TGCGGCTGAGATTTCAGCGACTAAGCTATCGCCTTTCACCACCGCTTGGGCGGGCATAGCTAATTTAGGTAGGCGGTTACCATCTACAAACACAAATTCAGGCACGGTGCTAAGTGCTTCCACTGCGCGGCTCATAGCAAGCATAGTGGCTTGTAATATATTTAGCTCATCTATTTCGCTTGGACTACAACGGCCAATGGCGTAACACAGTGCTTTTTCTTTTATTTCAGTGGCTAATAATTGACGTTTTTTATCCGTTAATTTTTTAGAATCGGCCAAGCCTGCGATTGGCTTATTGGGATTTAAAATAACAGCGGCAGTAACCACGTCGCCCACCAGCGGTCCACGACCCACTTCATCTACACCGGCAATTAGGGTTACATTAGGTCGTTCAATTTGCATTTATTAACTCCGCCACTGCATTTGCAGCTTGTTTACTTGCATCTAATCTAATTTTTTCATGTATGGCTAAAAAGCGGGCTTTTAATTCTTTATTGTCACTATTTAGCATAGGGGTAAGTGCTGCTGTTAAATTAGCGACATTACACTCGCTTTGCAAAAACTCTGGCACTAATTCTTCGTCTGCCAATAAATTAGGTAACGAAAAATATTTAATATTAAAGGTAAATAAGGTTTTAAAAATCCAATAACTCAGTGGTTTAATTTTATAACCAACCACCATTGGTTTTTTATATAACATGCCCTCAAGCGTTGCCGTACCTGATGCCAGTAATATGGCATCGGCGGCTTGCATGGCTAAATTTGATTGGCCGTCTAGTAAGTTAACATTTAGTGAGGGCGCTGTGGCATTTAAAATAGCAATAAACTGCGCTTTGCGCTTTTCGTTCACCAGTGGCACAACGACTTTAAGCGCTGGGTTCTGTGCTTGCAACTGAGCCGCTGTTTTTATGTAGGTTTCACTTAACAAGCCCACTTCTGAGCCCCGGCTCCCGGGTAATAACGCTAACACCTTGTCATCAGCATTTAAGCCTAGTTGGCTACGGGCTTGGCTATCGTCGTGCTCAAGTGCAATGTCGTCGGCTAATGTGTGGCCTACAAAAGTACAAGGTACTTGGTGCTTGTCGTAAAATTCTTTCTCAAAAGGTAATAAAGCCAATACTAAGTTAGTGGCTGCACTTATAGTGTGAATGCGTTTTTCACGCCACGCCCACACTGAAGGGCTAACGTATTGCACAGTTTTAATACCCGCATCTTTTAACGGTTTTTCTACACGTAAATTAAAATCGGGCGCGTCAATGCCTATAAACACATCAGGAGGATTATCAATAAAGTGCTGTACTAACTGCTTGCGAATTTTTAGCAAGCGCGGTAAACGGCCAAGGACTTCAACCAACCCCATAACCGACAGTTCATCCATATCAAACAGCGTTTTGCAGCCTTGAGCTTGCATTTTAGGACCTGCAATACCTTCAAAAATTGCATCAGGAAAATGCGCTTTAAGCGCTTTTATCAGCCCTTCACCTAAAATATCGCCCGACAGTTCACCTGCCACAATACCAATTCGTAGTTGTTTTTTATCTTTTTTCATTTGCTATTTTTTCACAAGTAAACCCGGCGTTCATACCGATTAGTTTACCGTGTTTTAAGGCTAGGTTAAACGCTTAAAACGCACCACTTTTTTCTAGCTTACTCTTAATTGATGATTGCGTATTTTATAGACTGATGTAATGTCATAGTATATTAAAGTTTTCTAATATACATGTTGACAAAAATTGTACAAACGCCAATAATGATGCAAACTTTCAGAAATTACTGAAAGTTTATTAAAAACATTAACAATTGCTTTGTGCTGTCACTGCATCACAACCAAAGGAGCCAAAAATGATAGATGAAACCTTTGTGGATCTATCGCGATTACAGTTTGCTGTCACCGCTCTATTTCATTTTTTATTTGTGCCGTTAACAATCGGTATGACCTGGATTTTAGTTATTATGGAATCGGTTTATGTTATGACCGGTCGCGAGATTTATCGTGATATGACTAAGTTTTGGGGCAAGTTATTTGGTATTAACTTTGCTATTGGTGTGGCTACCGGCCTCACCATGGAATTTGAGTTTGGTACTAACTGGTCGTATTACTCTCATTATGTGGGTGATGTATTTGGTGCACCACTAGCTATTGAAGGCTTAATGGCCTTCTTTTTAGAATCAACCTTTGTGGGGATGTTCTTTTTAGGTTGGGACAGGCTCTCTAAACGCCAGCATTTAGGGGTAACATTTTTAATGGCGCTGGGCACTAATATGTCTGCGCTATGGATTTTAGTTGCTAATGCGTGGATGCAAAACCCAGTCGGGGCAGAGTTTAACTATCAAACCATGCGTATGGAAATGACTAGTTTTGCAGAGCTAGTATTTAACCCTGTAGCGCAAGTTAAGTTTATTCATACTGTGTCTGCAGGTTATGTTGCGGCGTCTATGTTTGTGCTTGGGATTAGTAGCTGGTACATATTAAAAGGACGTGATTTGGCATTTGCTAAACGTTCGTTCTCGGTGGCATCAGGCTTTGGTTTAGCCTCTATTTTATGTGTTATTTTACTCGGTGATGAATCTGGCTACGAAGTCGGTGAAGTACAAAAAGTAAAACTCGCGACCATTGAAGCTGAATGGCATACCGAAGAAGCCCCCGCAGCTTTTACCATGCTAGGTATTCCTGACTCTGAAGAGCAAGTAACTCATGCTGCGGTTAAAATTCCTTACGCATTAGGTATTATTGCAACGCGCTCACTTGATGAACAAGTGATTGGTATTTCAGATCTTGAGAAAAAACACGAGAAGCGTATTCGCAATGGCATGATTGCTTATGAATATCTAGAAAAACTTCGCGCAGGTGACGATACCCCTGCAAATATCGAAAAGTTTGATAACGTCAAAGATGATTTAGGCTATGGCCTATTACTGAAACGTTATACCCCTAACGTGGTAGATGCCAGTGAGGCACAAATACAACAAGCCGTTAAAGACTCCTTCCCTAAAGTGGGCCCTATGTTTTGGTCATTTAGGATCATGGTTGGCTGTGGTGTAATTATGCTTGGCGTATTTATCCTTGCTTTTTATTACAACGCCCATCGTATTATTGAACAAAAACGTTGGTTGTTGTGGGCCGCAGTATTAAGCATTCCTCTGCCTTGGATTGCCATTGAGTTTGGTTGGATTGTGGCTGAATATGGCCGCCAGCCATGGGCAATTTCTGAAGTGTTACCGACCTTTTTAGCAACGTCATCACTGACGGTTAATGATATTTTAATTAGCTTAACTGGTTTTATTGTTTTCTATACTGGACTGGCGATTGTTGAAGCATGGTTAATGATTAAATTTATTAAGCAAGGACCAAGCTCCCTTCATACCGGTAAGTACCATTTTGAATTACCTGATCACAGCACGGCTGCTAAAGGAGAACTATCATGATTTTTGATTATGAAACATTAAAAATGCTCTGGTGGTTAATTATAGGTGTGCTGTTAATTGGTTTTGCCATTACCGATGGTATGGATATGGGCGTTGCCATGTTGCTACGCTTAGTCGGCAAAACAGATTCTGAACGCCGTACCGTTATTAACACTATTGGCGCCCATTGGGATGGTAACCAAGTATGGTTTATAACCGCAGGTGGCGCTTTATTTGCAGCATGGCCTATGGTTTATGCGGCAGCGTTTTCTGGTTTTTACTTTGCCATGATGCTGGTGTTATTTGCATTATTTTTTAGGCCTCTTGGCTTTGATTATCGCTCTAAAGTTGACTCTAAACGCTGGCGTAATAACTGGGACTGGGGCTTGTTTGCCGGTAGTGCCATACCTGCGCTGGTATTTGGTGTAGCGTTTGGTAACTTGTTTTTGGGTGTACCGTTTCATATCGATAATTTATTGAGAGTTAGTTATCAAGGGTCGTTTTTTGCCTTACTTAATCCGTTTGCGCTCATTGCCGGCTTAGTTAGTATTACCATGTTAATTGCACACGCGGGAATGTGGCTACAATTGCGAACCGCTGATCAAGTTGCTGAGCGCTCAGGACAATATGGTCGCTACTCATTACTTGCCTTTATAGTATTATTTGCAGCGGCCGGTGTGTGGGTTGCCAACCTAACAGGTTATCAAATTGCCTCTATGGGCGACACCCAAGGTCATGCAGATCCATTGGCAAAAGTAGTTACCACGGCTCAAGGCGCATGGCTTAATAACTACAGTGAACGTCCATGGACAATGACCTTCCCTATTTTGGCATTTGCGATGGCTCTGTGTGCACTCCTGTTTTCTAAATTGAATAAGCCAGCTTTGGGATTATTAGCAACCAGTGTGATGTTAATTGGGGTGATTATGACTGCGGGCGTTTCATTATTTCCGTTTATTATGCCTTCAAGCAATAACCCTGATATTAGCTTAACAATTTGGGATGCGGTATCGAGCCACAGAACACTCAATGTTATGTTCATTGCTGTGGTTATATTTGTGCCACTCATTTTAGCCTACACCACCTGGTGTTATGTGAAAATGTGGCGCAGAGTGACGGTTGATGAAATTGAAAACAACCCTCACGGCAGTTATTAAGGAGACTAAATTATGTGGTATTTCGCGTGGATTTTAGGTGTACTGCTTGCTTGTACCTTAGGCGTTATAAACGTGATGTGGTATGAATTTCATCAAAATAAAAACAGTATTGCTGATGATGAACAAGCCACCCATGATTTATTAAACGAGCATAATACAAATCACAATGACGACTAATCCCCGACCAAATCGCGCGCAGCAACAACCCCTGCGCGCTTTTTTAAAACAGCAGAGTAAACCGGCGGCAATGTGGTTAAAGCTAAGCATTGCACTTGGAACAGTTAATGCAATTTTAATGATTGCAGGTGCTTATTTACTCGCGCAAACCATTCATGAGGTGATGTTTGAAGGGCATAGTTTAGCCCAAGTAACCCACTATTTATGGCCTTTAGCGGGTATTATTTTACTGCGCGCCATTTTCTTAGCGTTAAGTGAGCGCTTGAGCGCATTTGCTACGCTTAAAATTAAATCGGCTATTCGCCAAACCTTACTCGATAAACTCACACAACTCGGCCCAAGTTATATAGAGCAACATGGCCAAGGTGCAACGCTCAACACGCTGCACAATGGCGTAGAAGCACTCCATGACTACTATGCAAAGTACTTACCTGGGGTTGCCTACAGTGCGCTTATTCCTATTGCAATATTAATGGTTATATTTCCGACCGACTATAAAGCAGGACTGATATTTTTATTAACTGCACCACTTATTCCCTTTTTTATGATTCTAGTTGGCCACAAAGCCGAGGCACTTAATCAAAAACGTTGGCAACAACTGGCAGTATTAGGTAACTACTTTTTTGATCGCGTACAAGGGCTTACTCAACTAAAATTATTTAATGCCACGCGCAAAGAGCTTAAACAAATCGCGCGTATTTCAGATGATTTTAGGCACGCAACGCTAAACGTGTTAAAAATTGCTTTTTTATCCTCTTTTGCTCTGGAGTTTTTAGCCACAATTAGTGTGGCACTGGTAGCGGTAATTATTGGCTTTAGATTATTTTTTGGCACCCTAGATTTTGCTACTGGCTTTGTAGTGCTGTTACTAGCACCTGAATTTTATTTACCCCTTCGCCAATTAGGCAGCCATTACCATGCACGCCTGCAGGGAATTAGTGCTGCTGCAGATATGTTGATTATTTTAAATGCACCACTGCCCGAAAATGATGATAGCCACACAGCAAAGATCAATGTTAATGCTAGTAGAACTATAAGCATCCATGAGCTCAACTTTAGTTACCCTAATAGCAATGAGGGAATAAATAATATTAATTTAACCCTGCCAAGCACAGGACTAGTAGCCATTGTCGGAGCTAGCGGCTCAGGTAAGAGCACCCTACTTGATTGCATGCTTGGTTTTCACCCAGAAGTAATACAACATATATCCATTGACCAACAACCATTGACGACCGCGGATATAAGCCAATTACAACAAAACATTGCATGGATCCCACAAAAGCCAACCTTATTTTACGACACCCTAGCCGCCAACATAAAATTAGGTAACCCAGACGCTTCATATGAAGCACTTGTAAATGCTGCAGAGCAAGCAGGTGCGCTGGAGTTTATTAACGAGCTACCCGATGGCTTTAACACCTTAATAGGTGAGCAAGGTGAAGGGCTATCTGGCGGGCAAAAACAGCGTATAGCATTAGCTCGTGCATTTTTAAAACACGCCCCTATTTTAATGCTCGATGAGCCAACCGCTCATTTAGATAGCCAAACCGAGCAACTCATTCAAAACGCTATTGCTGAGTATGCAAAAGAACACTTAGTGATCACCATTGCACATCGCTTAAATACAGTAAAAAATGCTAAGCAACTTATCGTGATGGAAAACGGCTGCATCGCTCAACAAGGCGATTTTAAATCGCTCAGCCAGCAATCTGGCGAATTTGCAAAGCTACTGCAAACAGCAGAACAAGGGGTAACTAATGGCTAATTTTATTCGTTTGCTCAAATTGTGCCGCCCTCATTATAAAGCGATGCTTTTGGGGACGTTTCTAGCGTCACTCACGGTGCTAGCTAATGTAGGCTTACTCGCTATTTCAGGCTGGTTTTTAGCTTCTATGGCAGCCGCAGGAATTGCCGGCGTCCATATGAACTACTTTACCCCAGCTGGCACCATCCGCTTTTTAGCGATTGTGCGCACCGCCTCACGTTACGCTGAACGCTTAGTTACTCACAACGCCACATTTTTATTGTTAAGTGAAATACGAGTAAACATGTTCGCCACTCTCAGCAAGCTCAATAACCTTGATTTAGCTATGAGCCGCAGTGCCGATTTAGTTAATCGCTTGCAAAACGATGTAGACGCATTAGATAAGTTTTATTTAAATGTGTTGCTGCCGATGTTAGTAGCTTTACTGACTGTGCCTATTATTATGCTGTTTATGTCAGCCTACAATGTAAATGTCGCCCTTATTTGTTTTGTTGGGATTATTATTATTGGGGTGATTATACCGGCAATATTAAGTAAGCAATTAGATAAAAATAGTCACCAAGAAACCTTACTTAGTGCACAACTTAGAGCAGAGCTATCAGACACTCTTACGGGCCTTAGAGAACTAAATATTTATCAAGCTCGAAACCAACAACTCACTAAGTGTGATCTGTTAAGTGAGCAGTATAATCAACAATTATTTATTCGTCATAAGGCTCTTGGAAACGCTGATGGCTTAAGCTTACTCATAGTGCAATTAGCTATGCTTTCCAGCATTGTTACTATTGTGCCGCTAGTGTTTAGCGGTGCTATGGTCAATGTAGAGCTGGCGATGTTGAGCCTGTTTGTGCTTGCCAGTTTTGAAAGCGTATTGTTACTGCCTAACGCCTTTATTGAGCTTCCTAATGTACTAAAAGCAGCTGAGCGACTCTTTATTCTTGAAGACAAAACGCTTAGCACAAACAATGTATCAACCACAGATATTGAGCTATTAAATAAGCACTGGGCTTTGTCGTTAAATAATGTCAGCTATCACTATGGCCAAAAGCAGGCATTAAATAATGTGAGTTTTGAGCTCCCCGCGAAGCAAAAAGTGGCTATTGTTGGTAGAAGCGGCAGTGGTAAAACGACCTTAGTGAATTTGCTCAGTAGTTTATGGCCACTGCAGCAAGGAACAATAAACTTACAAAGCGACAAAGAAATCATAAGCCTGCATGATTTAAATAATGAGAGTCGTGCAAAGACATTAAATATTTTAGCTCAGCAGCATCATATTTTTGATGGCACATTAAGCGAAAACCTTGCTTATGCAGCTCCCGATGCAACCTCGCAACAAATGATAGCAGCATTAACACAGGCAGAACTTGGTGGTTGGTTCTCTGAGCTCAAACAAGGGCTGAAAACCCGTTTAGGTACCGGCGGGCGAAATGTGTCTCAAGGTCAATCAAGACGTATAGCCTTGGCACAGGCCCTGCTGCAAAAACCCGCCATTTTAGTACTCGATGAACCGACTGAAGGGCTCGATAATATCTCTAAACAAGCTGTTATGAACAGTGTTTTACAACTGAAAGAGCACGCCAGTGTATTAACAATTACTCATGATCCAGCGTTGTTATCGCAAATGGATAGTGTCATCTGGTTAGATAGCGGACAAATCATCGCTCAAGGTTCACATCAACAATTGCTCAATGAACACCCTGACTATGTGGCGTTAACAACCCGCTTTTAGCCCTTAGCAGTATTACTTATTATCAATAACGGTGACCGATACATCAATAACGCCGACTTTAGGGTCGGCTATTTTTTTAAACATCGCCTTAGATAAATCTATAATTCGCCCCCGAATATAAGGACCCCTGTCGTTAATTCTGACCACCACTGACTTATTATTAGCGATATTAGTAACTTTTACTCGTGTACCAAACGGGAGTTTTAAGTGAGCAGCTGTTGCTGCTTGTTGGCTAAATCGCTCGCCACTGGCAGTAGTTCGGCCGTGGTATTTATCAGCATAAAATGATGCTTTACCTTGCTCGGCAACATTACGTTGTTGATTATTTATATTACTTGGCGCAGTACTACAGGCGGTCAAAATCACTAATAATACTGAAATAAATACGAATTTTATCAGTTTCATTATTTATACTTTATAGGAAAATGTGTAGGGAGTGTAATAAGGTAAGCCTGAGTAGAGACTGAATTTAATAAACATAGCAACATGCACTTCATGGCTGAGTTATTAATCAAATATCAGCTAATAAAAAACCACCTTGATTGCTCAAAGGTGGTTTTTTATATCTATTAAAATGCTCTGTATTAACGCACGATACCGCGTTCTGAGCTTTTAACGAAATCAATCATCAATTGCACTGCTGGAAACTTTGCAGCATCTTCAGCAAGTAATTCAATCGCTTCATCAACACCTAAGCTCTTGCGGTAAAACGCTTTATAAGCGCGGCGTACTGCCATGATTTCATCACTTTCAAAACCACGGCGTTTCATGCCTTCAGTATTGATTGCTGCAGGGCCTGCTGGCATACCAATGGTGGTAACAAATGGAGGTACGTCTTTGTTTACCCCCGAATACATACCAACAAATGCATGCGCACCAATTTTACAAAATTGATGAACACCTGAGTTACCCGCTAAAATAACCCAATCACCAACATGAACGTGACCCGCTACACTGGCATTATTTGCAAAAATAACGTTATCGCCAATTACCGCATCGTGTGCAACGTGGGTGTAAGCCATAAATAAGTTATTGCTGCCTATTTTGGTAACACCTTCATCTTGAATTGTACCGCGGTGGATAGTCGCACATTCACGAATCACATTATTGTCGCCAATAATTAAACTGGTTGGTTCGTTGTTATATTTTTTGTCTTGGCAGGCTTCGCCCACAGAGGCAAACTGAAAAATATGGTTACCAGAGCCAATAGTAGCAGGCCCTTTAACAACAACGTGAGACTCAATAATGCAGTCATCACCAATAACAACATCATTACCGATGTAACTATATGGTCCAACTGACACATTGTTACCAAGTTTTGCACCCGGTTCGATTATTGCCGTAGCATGGATCACAATTAAAACTCTCTTCTAGCACACATGATTTCGGCGCTACACACTGTTTTGCCGTCAACTTTAGCTTCAGCCGCAAATTTCCATATGTTACGACGCTCTTTTAAAAACTTAACATGAAGATGCATGGTATCACCTGGCACAACTGGCTGCTTAAAACGCGCGTTGTCTACAGCTGCAAATAGGTAAAGTTCGTTTTCGCTACGATTTTCAACCGTTTTAAACCCTAATAGACCCGTTGCTTGCGCCATTGACTCTAATATTAGCACACCAGGAAAAATCGGCTGATTTGGGAAGTGGCCAGTGAAAATAGGTTCATTAATCGATACATTTTTAATTGCATGCAATGATTCACCTGGGGTGAAATCGATTACACGATCAATTAGTAACATCGGGTAACGGTGCGGTAATAAACTTAAAATTTCTTGAATATCAAGGCTATTTAATTCGTTTGCCAAAATAGCATCCTTTTTAGTGTTCAACGTTCATGACTTGTTCAATGCTTCAAGCGCTTTTAGACGTGATTTCATGTCTGAAAGGTTGCGCAAATGAGCAATTGATTTTCGCCATTCTTTGTTAGTCGTATGAGGCATACCAGATGAGTAAATACCTGGTTCGGTGATTGATTTGGTCACCATACTCATGCCGGTAATTATAACACCATCACACACAGACATGTGACCGTTAATTGCGCTCATGCCGCCAATCTGGCAATTTTTACCTATGCTGACACTGCCTGCAAGTACAGTACAACCGGCAATTGCAGTGCCTGACTGAACTTCAACGTTGTGTGCTATTTGACACTGGTTATCAATAATAACGTTACTGTGGATAATAGTATCATCAAGCGCACCACGATCTATCGTGGTACTTGCGCCAATTTCTACTTTATCGCCAATGATCACAGAGCCTAATTGTGGAATTTTAAGCCACTGACCACGTTCATTTGCATAGCCAAAGCCATCACTACCAATGACAGTGTTAGCTTGCAATAAACAATCTGCGCCAATCTCAACATCATGATAAATGCTCACACTTGGCCAAAGTTTGGTGCCTGAGCCTATTTTAGCACGTTCACCAATAAAACTGTTCGGACCAATTTGTGCGTTATCACCAATTACAGCATCAGCTTCAATTACAACACTAGCACCAATGGCTGCACTTTTGCTCACTTGTGCACTGGCATGTATTACCGCACTCGGGTGTACACCACTATTTGCACTACGAGGTGTAGTATCCATAAACTGAGCGAGTTTGGCATAACAAACATAAGGATTGGCAACGATGATTTTATTGCCTGAAAAGTAAGGCGCATCGTCAGGGCTGAGTATCACCGCACTGGCCTTTGTTGTCTCAAGCTGAGATCGATATTTCTTGTTCGCTAAAAATGCAATATGCCCAGTATGGGCATTTGCAAGTGTCGCTATTTTTTTAATTTCTAAAGCGCCATCACCTTGAAGCTCGGCGCCTAGAAGTTCCGCAATTTGCGAAAGCGTATAATTTTGCATAGATTAATTATTTCTTACTTACAGCTGTTACTACTTTTTCAGAAAGATCAGTTACTTCTTTAGGATTAAAGTAAATAGTTGTGTCTTTTACTTTAACTTCGTCGAAGTCACCTTTTTTAGCAATCTCTTGGATAGTTTCAATGATTAAAGTCTGAACTTTAGCCAACTCCTGATTTTGACGTGCTTTAATTTCTTGCTCTAACGGACGGCCCTTTTCAGCAAGGTTTTTTTGCATACCCTGAATTTTATCACGTAATGCGTCTTTTTGATCTTGACTCATTGTGGTGCTTTCACGCTTAAACTTTTCAGCTTCAAAGCGAATATCGCCCTGTAACTTTTCAAGCTCTTGACGACGCTCAGCAAATTCAGTTTGTAAAGACTGTTCGATTTTAGCCATTTGTGGAAGCTGCTTGTAGATTTCTTGCATATCTACAATACCCACTTTATGAGCAAAAGCATTAACTGATGTACCCATCATAAGTGTAGCTAGAACGGCAACTGCTGTTGATTTGAATAATTTTTTCACAAAAAACTCCTTTAGAAAGTGTTACTAATATTAAAACTGATGGTCTTGGTATCGTCATCTTCTTCTTTTTGCAACGGATACGCAAAGCTGATCAGCATAGGACCCATAGGTGAGATCCATTGTAATGATAAACCGGTTGCAACCCTAAAGCGCATTGGGTCTGAATAATCATCTAATTTTGCACGCTCATCAATACCTAAGTTTTGATAACGATCAACGTTAAACTCGGTATCCCAAACGTTGGCAGCATCAACAAAGAAACTAGTACGTACCGAACTGGTATTTTCTTCATCTAAGAACGGTGTAGGAACAATAAGTTCCATACCTGCAACCGCCTTCGCGTTACCACCTATACGGCCTTGAGTTCTCAATACATCAAACTCCGATGCTCCACCAATATTACCTGTGGTTGTACCATCACCTGATGGCGTACCTGGTATTGATTGCGGTATACGCGAAACAGCACGCGGTAAAATGGTATTTCTATCAAAGCCACGTAATTCCATTTCAGTGATACGGAAGTATTCTTGGAACGGTAAAGTTTGATCATAGCCATTGGTAGAGCCATAACCATTACCATAACCTAATGCAGCACGCGTTGAGAAAACCCAACGATGATCGTTAGAAATCGGCCAGTAAAAACGCGAATCATAATTTAATTTAAAGTACTGTAAATCAGAGTTTGGCGTTGTGGCTGTTAAGTTTAATGTTTGTCGTGAACCTGCCGTTGGGAATAAACCACGGTTAACTGTAACTCGTGACCAACCAACACTTAGCTCGTACTTTGTAAATTCAAAGCCCGCATCTGGATTTTCTGGATCTAAGAAGGTTTCACGTAGTACACGTGTTTGCTCATATTCAGCAATATCTGACAATTGTTCTTCTATCCAACGTGCGCCAAAATTAATACGGTTAATGGCATCAATTGGGAAACCAATGTTTGTCCCTAACCCATAACTTTTTGACTTATAGTCAATCAAACTAAACTGACTGGCATCGTAGTTACTGTAAAAGATACTGCTACCCTGCGATACGCCATCCGGCGTAAAGTAAGGGTCGGTATACGATACACTGACACGCTCAGAGCCGCGTGAAGTATTAATATTAAAGCCAATTTGGTTACCTGTGCCTAAAAAGTTAGACTCGGTTACACCAATATTAAACTGCAGACCTAAGTATGAGCCATAGGCAAGACCGGCATTGAAGCTGCCCGCAGATTGCTCTTTAACAGTAAAGTCAACGTCTACTTGGTCATCAACACCTGGAACTGGCACCACATTAAAATCAACGGTTTCCATATAAGGTAAACGTTGAATTTGTAGTTTAGAACGCTCTAGGTTTTGATTAGATAACCATGCACCTTCAAGCTGTGTCATTTCACGGCGCAGTACTTCATCAGCCGTGTTTTGGTTACCACCTACAATAATTCGACGAACATACACACGCTTGCCTGGGTCAACCGACAGAGTCAATTGTACTTCTTGGTTCTCGTCATCAATTTCTGGAATCGTACGTACTTCAGCATTGGCGTAACCAAAACGCGCCAAGTAGCTTTTGATAAATTCTTCTGATGAGGTAACCACTGATCCGTTATAAAGCTCGCCTGTACGCAGTGGAATAACACTTTTTATTAATTCTTCACGACCGAGTAAATCACCGATGAAATCAAAGCCTTTCACTTTGTATTTAACGCCTTCGGTAATATTTGCCGTTACATAAACAGACTCACGTTCAGGGCTAACTGATACTTGAGTTGAGTCAATATTAAAGCGTAAATAGCCACGGTCTAAATAAAAGCTGCGAATTTTTTCTAAATCGCCTTCAATGGTTTGTTTTTGATAGCGGTCGCTACCCATAAACTGCCACCATGGTAAGTCTTGCTGCGACTCAACTAGTTGCAATAACTCTTCGTTTGAGAAAAGCTCATTACCCACTAAGTTAATTTGACGAATGGAGGCTGCATCGCCCTCGTCAAACTCAAGTCTTAATTTAACGCGATTACGTGGTAATTTAGTGACACTGATATCCACTTTTGCATTGTATTTACCAATACTGTGAAAAAATTCAATCAGGCCTTTTTCGATATTATCGATTACCGTTTTATCAAGCGGCTCGCCTTGGCGAATATCTTGTTGATCGAGTGACTGATTTAATTGCTCATCTTTTATGTCTTTATTGCCTTCAAATTCAATAAAGCTAATGGTTGGACGTTCAGTTACTTTAAAAATAACGTTATTACCATCACGTAACGCTTTTATATTGTCAAAGTGACCAGAGCGATAAAGTGACTTAATTGTTTTTGAAATTGTATATTCATCAACATTGTCGCCCACGTTAATAGGAATATGCGTTAATGCAGCACCAAGTGCGACACGTTGCAATCCCTCAACTTTTAAATCTTCAACAATAAAGGAGTTTTGGCCTAGGGCTGCAAAGCTTGCACCCAATAAACTTGAAACTACCAAATGTTTTTTTATAGCCATTTTATTATCTTTATCCTTTACAACTGTATTACCGCTTAGCATCGAAAATTAAATATTTACGAGCTTTACAATCGTGTTCTAATTTGTCGTTACCACGCTTACATAACTACAAGCGCGATACATCATTGAACAAAGCGAAACATGTTAGAAAAATGAGTAGCAAGGCTCCCACTTTAAAACCAAACTCTTGTGTCTTTTCAGAGACTGGCTTTTTACGAAAAAGTTCAATTATGTAATACATTAAGTGCCCACCATCAAGCACTGGCAGAGGAAGTAAATTAAATACTCCCAAGTTAACGCTTATCAAAGCTAAAAAGCTTAAAAATGCGACTAATCCATAACTAACACTGGTGCCGGCGCCTACGGCTATGCCGACGGGCCCACTTAGGTTTTTAACCGACACCTGGCCTGTTATTAAGTTACCTATCATGTCAAAACTCAGCGTAATTAAACGCCATGTTTCTTTTGTGCCCAGCACAATACTATCTAGTGGCCCATAATGTCTAGTCTCTACAAAATCATCAGGCCACTGTTCTACAACGGGAGCAACACCCAAAAAGCCTTGCTCTATGCCATTACTGACGACCCGGCTCTTTGGAGTAACTGTTATTGTTTTTATACTATCTTGTCTTTTTACACTAAATTGTAAGGATTTGTTAGCCGATTGAGTAATAAGATTAACTAATTGCTGCCAACTGGTCATTGTTTCACCATTCACAGCTAAAATAACGTCGTTAACCTGTAAATTAGCCTGTTCAGCAGCTGAGTTTTTAGTAATAGCAGCAATAACCAAGGTTGCCTGAGGACGAAACGGTACAATACCTAACGAACTGAGCGGCGGTACATCTTGTTGATCAAGCTTCCAACCATCTAGGTTAAGCGTTTGCACTGTTTGCTGATAATTTTCGTTGCGTAAGGTTACGGCAACGCTTTTATCACCTAAATGAGACATCAAAGAAAAGGTCGCATCTTGCCAATTACTTATGTCGTCATCACCAATTTTAATAATTTGCTGGGTTGGCATAATACCGGCTTGTTCAGCTCGACTGCCTTCAACAACACTACCCACAACTGGTTTTATGGTTTGCACACCTACCATGTACATCACCGCTAAAGCAAAAATAGCGAACAAAAAGTTCGCCATCGGCCCTGCTGCCACAATGGCTATGCGGGCTTGAACTGATTTAGCATTAAACGATAAATGACGTTGATTGGCAGGCACTTCATCAACACGCTCGTCGAGCATTTTCACGTATCCGCCCAGCGGGATTGCCGCAATAACGTACTCAGTATTATATTTATCGTGCCATTTTAGTAAGGGTTTACCAAAACCAATTGAAAAGCGCAGTACCTTTACACCCGCTTTACGCGCAACCCAAAAATGACCATATTCATGAACGGTCACTAGAATGCCTAGTGCGAGTATAAACGAACCTAAATTCCAAAAAAAATCGAACATATCAATGCACCACTTTTGTTATAAACTGCGCAGCGCTGATACGTGCTAAACGGTCACACTCTAAAATTTCATCGAGTGTTTTCGCATTAGTAAATTGTGCGGCGTCTAATGTTTGCGCATTCACTTTATAAATATCCGTAAACCCAATCTTCCCCTGTAAAAACGCATTGACTGCAATCTCATTAGCCGCATTAACGGTGGTGGTGGCTCCTTGGCCTGCATCACAGGCTGCAATTGCAAGCTTTAAATTGGGGTAACGTGAGAAATCAGGTTTAGTGAACGAAAAATCACAAATATCAGAAAAATTTAACGGCTTGACACCCGCATCAATGCGCTCAGGATACGCAAGTGCATGCGCTATCGGGGTGCGCATATCAGGGTTACCCATTTGCGCTAAAATAGAGCCATCTTGGTATTGCACCATCGAATGGATAATACTTTGAGGATGAATCACCACATCAATATCGCTTGCATCACAGTTAAATAACCATTTTGCCTCAATAAACTCTAAGCCTTTGTTCATCATCGTAGCTGAGTCTACTGATATTTTTTGCCCCATAGACCAATTAGGATGAGCAACCGCTTCACTGACGCTAACGGTGTTAAGGGTATTGATATCGCGATTTAAAAACGGGCCACCTGAGCCAGTTAATAAAATTTTGCTAACCCCATGTTGCTCAAGCCTTGCTTGCCCTTGGGTATTTTGTAAAGCACTGGGTAAACACTGAAAAATAGCATTATGCTCGCTGTCGATGGGTAATAAAGTTGCTTGATGCTTTTTAACTTTATCAATGAATAACTGACCCGACATCACCAGTGACTCTTTGTTGGCAAGCAATACTTTTTTGCCCGCTTCAACAGCGCTCAAGGTAGGTAGTAATCCGGCTGCACCGACAATCGCTGACATAACCGTATCAACATCAACATGAGCACAGAGCTCACTCATGGCTTTCTCGCCATGCATTACTTGCGTTTTACTATCATGCTTTAAAAGCGCAGAAAGCTGCTTAGCCGCCGATTCAGATGCCATTACAGCATAATGAGGCTTGTGAGCTATACACAGTTCAGCCATTTTTTTTGCATTTTGTCCTGCGGTCAATGCAAAAACTTTAAATTGCTGTTGGTTTCTTGCAACAACATCTAACGTGCTAAGACCTATCGACCCCGTCGCACCCAAAATAACCAGTTGTTGCACAGCACTCATAAGCTAAGCGTCCAAGCAAAGCAAATAACAAACATCGGTGCTGCCGCAGTTAAACTATCAATACGGTCTAAAATACCACCGTGTCCTGGTAAGCAACTGCCGCTATCTTTAAGTCCCGCTTCGCGCTTAAACATACTCTCAAGTAAATCACCTACCGCAGAAAACAAGGCAATAAACGCTGTCATAACTGCATAAATAGGCCATACAGAGGTATCAACGTTAGTGTAATAACAAAAAGCCAGTACAAATAACACCGCAGCAACCACGCCACCTGCGAGGCCTTCTATGGTTTTATTTGGACTAACTTTAGGCATTAACTTATGTTTACCAAAACTTTTACCTGTAAAGTAAGCGCCTATATCGGCACTCCATACAATGCCTAATACAACTAAAATGAGCATAGAGCCATAGTGAGTAGATTCTGTATATTGCGCACTACGCAGTGTGTTAAGTGCAAGCCATAGCGGTACTAAGGTCAACAAACCAGCAATGCCGCGCATCACAAGCCCTTCGTTCCACCCTTTCGCCATAGCAGGGTAACGCCACACTAAGTAACTGGCTACCAACCACCAAGAAAACGACAAGGTAAATAAGTAATTAGCATCGCCTACAAGTTGACCATCTTGCCATAGAGTCTCTATAGGCCAATGCAAATTGAGTAACCCTAGTAATACTGCCACTAATAACACGAAGGCGCCACGTTTTAGCTTATCGCATAGTCCCATAAAGGCAGACCATTCCCACGCGCCCATTAATACAATAGCACCCGCAAAATAACTAAATAACGTTAGTGGGGTGTAAAAAACCAAAGCCAGTGCTAATGGCGCTAGCACTAGTGAGGTTAAAATACGTTGTTTTAACAAAATGATGACCCTTAATCTATTTTAGGTTTGAGCGAGTAATTGTTTTATTTGTTCGCCCGTGCAACCAAAACGTCGCTCTCTGGCAACGTAACATGCAATGGCCTCTGCAAAAGCAGCTTCATTAAAATCAGGCCAAAGTGTATTTGTGAAATAAAGTTCAGCGTAGGCTGCCTGCCAAAGTAAAAAGTTACTAATTCTGACATCGCCACCGGTACGGATCAATAAATCAGGCTGAGCTTGATCTGCCATACTCATATGCTGTGCAATATGTTCTTCTGTAATATCTGCTGGGTCAATTTCTCCATTCGCTACTTGTAAAGCAACTTGCTTAGCAGCGTGAGTCATATCCCAGCGACCACCGTAATTTGCCGCAACATTTAAGTGCAGCCCGGTATTGTTCGCTGTTAGTTCTTGAGCTGTATGTACTTTAGCGCGCAAGCTTTCAGAGAAGCGAGATAAATCTCCAATGATGGTTAGTTTTACGTTATTTTTATGCAGCTTTTTAACTTCTTTACTCAGTACAAATAAAAAAAGCTCCATAAGTGTATTTACTTCGTCTTCAGGGCGGCGCCAGTTTTCACTACTAAAAGCAAATAAGGTTAACGATTGTATTCCTAATTTAGTACAAAACTGCACGGATTGACGAACTGCATCCACGCCTTTTTTATGCCCATATACACGAGGTCTATTTCTAGCTTGTGCCCAACGCCCGTTCCCATCCATGATGATGGCAACATGTTTAGGTAAACATTGCTGTGAAATTGTATCAGCGTCTAGAACCATAAATTTTGTGTATTCCATAAAAAAACGCCGCCTAGTATACCCCAGACGGCGTTTCAAAACTAATAATTTTAACCTGTACCCGTGATAATAAATCTACATAAAGCAAATAATTATACAGCTAACAACCTTGTATTTACTGACAATCGAGCCAATAGCAAAGAGTAAACACAATCTGTTACTCTTTAAAATCACACAATTAAAGTTAAGTGCGAAGGCATATAAACAACGACTTAGTTACTTTAGTAAAGCTGTTAATCCGAGCCTAGATTAGCAATTAGATTTCCATCAACTCAGCTTCTTTCGCTGTTAGTTGCGTATCCATTTCTTTGATAAACTTATCAGTGATTTTTTGGATAGCATCTTCAGCCTGACGCGCTTCATCTTCAGAGATGTCTTTATCTTTTAATAAGTTTTTAATATCGCCATTTGCATCACGGCGAATGTTACGAATAGCAACACGACCGCCTTCTACTTCACCACGTACGATTTTAATTAAATCTTTACGACGTTCTTCAGTCAATGGAGGAAGTGGTACACGGATCACTGTACCTGCAGACATTGGATTTAAACCAAGGTCAGATGCCATAATCGCTTTTTCAACAGCTTGCGCTAATGACTTATCAAATACACCAATAGCCAATGTACGTGAGTCTTCAATTGTTACATTTGCAACTTGGTTTAACGGTGTTGGTGCGCCGTAGTACGACACCATGATGCCGTCTAAAATTGCAGGATGAGCACGGCCAGTACGAATTTTAGATAATTGACTACCAAGTGCTGCTACACTTTTTTGCATGCGCGCTTGCGCATCTTTTTGAATATCGTTAATCACGGTTTAATCCTAATCTAGTTACTAACTTCATCTGAGGCTTGTGAAGAAATAAGGGTTCCTTCTTCTTCACCCATTATTACGCGTTTTAATGCGCCTGATTTATTCATATTAAATACGCTCAATGGCATATTATGGTCGCGAGCTAATGTAAATGCCGCTAAATCCATTACTTTTAGTTCTTTATCAATAATTTCATTGTAGCTTAAGTGACGGTAAAGTGTCGCATCTGGGTTTTTAACCGGATCATCGCTAAATACACCATCTACTTTGGTTGCTTTAATTACTGTGTCAGCTTCAATTTCAATGCCACGTAAACACGCTGCAGAGTCAGTTGTGAAGAACGGGTTACCCGTACCGGCTGCAAAAATAACAACGCGACCTGTTTTTAATAAGCTAATGGCTTCTGCCCAGTTATATGCATCACATACGCCATTTAAAGGAATGGCTGACATTAAACGGCAATTTACAAATGCACGGTGCAACGCATCACGCATAGCAAGGCCATTCATGACGGTTGCAAGCATACCCATGTGGTCGCCAACAACGCGGTTCATACCCGCTTCGGCTAGTGAGCCACCACGTAAAAAGTTACCGCCACCAATAACTAAACCCACTTCTACGTCGAGTTCTACGAGCTCTTTAATTTCTTGTGCCATACGATCTAAAACTTTAGGGTCGATGCCGAAGCCTTCGTCTCCCATTAAAGCTTCACCACTTAATTTGAGAAGAACACGTCTAAAAATAGGTTTGCGATTGATAGTCATAGTTTTGGGGCCAACTTTTATTGAATTATGGATAAAAAATAACCGCGCTTATGTTAAACATAAAAGCGCGGTTATTTTAAAGAATTTCTAAGCGTGACGCAAAAGCAAATAGTACTTTAATTGCATGTATTTTCCTTTGGCATCACAAATAGCTAATCTTACTTAGCTTTAGCAGCTGCAATTTGAGCAGCAACTTCAGCAGCAAAATCTTCTTCTTTCTTCTCGATACCTGCACCAACTTCCATACGTACAAAGCCAGTAACTGTTGCGTTTTTCTCTTTAAGAATTTCGCCAACAGACTTTTTAGGTTCCATGATGAAAGCTTGACCAGTAAGAGAAACCTCACCAGTGAATTTTTTCATACGACCAACAACCATCTTCTCAGCGATTTCAGCAGGCTTGCCTTCATTCATCGCGATGTCGATTTGTACTTGCTTTTCTTTTTCAACAACATCAGCAGGTACATCATCTGGCGTTAGGTAGTCTGGGTTTGAAGCAGCAACGTGCATTGCAACGTGCTTAAGTGTTTCTTCATCAGCAACACCTGCAACAACAACACCAATACGCTCGCCGTGACGGTACTCAACTAGTTGCTCACCAGTGATGTACTGAAGACGACGTACATTGATGTTTTCACCAATTTTAGTTACTAGCTCAACACGATCTTCTTCAAACTTAGCTTGTAAGTCTTCGATAGATGAAGTGTCAGCGATAGCAGCATCTGCAACTTTATTAGCAAATGCTAAGAAGCTTGCATCTTTAGCAACGAAGTCAGTTTGACAGTTAACTTCTACAAGTACTGCAACACCCGCGTTTTGCTTGATGATGATAGTACCTTCAGCAGCAATGTTACCTGCTTTTTTAGCAGCCTTTGCAGCACCGCTCTTACGCATGTTTTCAATCGCTAACTCGATGTCACCATCAGTCTCAGTTAACGCTTTTTTACAATCCATCATGCCAGCGCCAGTACGCTCGCGTAATTCTTTAACTAGGGCAGTAGTTACAGCCATTAGTAAATCCTCAAATCTGAAATCAGGTTTAGATAAGCGGGTTACCCGCTCCACAAGAATAGCAAGTCTTCACCTTTAAAAGATGAAGACTTGATGACAGCTAATTACTCAGCTTCTACGAAGTCATCTTTTTCAGCTTGAGCAACGATGTTACTCTCACGGCCTTCAGTGATCGCAGCTGCAACAGCACTAGTGTAAAGGTTGATTGCACGGATAGCATCATCGTTACCAGGTACGATGTAATCAACACCGTCTGGGTTAGAGTTAGTATCAACGATTGCAACAACTGGGATACCTAGGTTGTTAGCTTCACGGATAGCAATGTGCTCGTGGTCAGCATCGATTACAAAGATAGCGTCTGGAAGGCCACCCATGTTTTTAATACCACCAAGGCTCTTTTCAAGCTTTTCCATTTCACGAGTAAGCATTAACGCTTCTTTCTTAGTTAACTTCTCGAAAGTACCGTCTTGGCTTTGAGCTTCAAGGTCTTTAAGACGCTTGATTGATTGACGAACTGTTTTCCAGTTAGTCAACATGCCGCCTAACCAACGGTGGTTAACGAAGAATTGATCGCTTTGTAAAGCAGCTTCTTTTACTGCTTCGCTTGCTGCGCGCTTAGTACCAACGAAAAGAACTTTACCTTTGTTTGCAGCAGCACCAGATAAAAACTTAAGTGCAGTGTTGAACATTGGTACAGTTTGCTCAAGGTTGATGATATGTACACGGTTACGTGCGCCGAAGATGAAAGGCTTCATCTTTGGGTTCCAGTAACGTGCTTGGTGACCAAAGTGAACACCAGCTTGAAGCATATCGCGCATTGAAACGTTTGCCATTTTGTAAATCCTCTAAGTTGTTTAGGGTTAGGCCTCCACATATCCCATAGCACCAACACCGCAGTTAAATGAAACTGAAATGCACCCAAGTGTATGTGACGATACGTGTGTGTGTTAAAATAAAATTGTGTTTGCCTTAAATACAAAAAATCATTTAAGAATTTATTTGTAAAAAGACGGCGCGCTTTATACCATATTAAAAATAAATACTCAACGTCTCGTGCAAAAATTGTGCGACGATAATCATCTAAAAACGCAACTTTGGAGCCTCAATGAGCGCTGTGATTAAGACCCCTGAAGAAATCGAGAAAATGCGTGTAGCCGGCCGTTTGGCTGCTGATGTGCTAGAAATGATCGAACCACATGTGGTACCAGGTATTACCACCGATGAGCTAAATACAATTTGTCATGATTATATTGTTAATGTGCAAGATGCCGTTCCTGCTCCTCTTAATTATCATGGTTTTCCAAAATCAATTTGTACCTCAGTAAATCATGTAATTTGTCACGGTATTCCGAACGACAAAGCATTAAAAGACGGTGACAGTGTAAATATTGACATCACCGTTATCAAAGATGGTTACCACGGTGACACATCAAAGATGTTTCATGTAGGCACGCCTAATATTCAAGGTAAACGCCTAGCAGAAGTTACTCAAGAAAGTCTTTACCTTGCCATTAAAATGGTAAAACCGGGTGTTCGCCTTGGTGATATTGGTGCAGCTATTCAAAAATATGCAGAGAGCTTTAACTACTCTATCGTACGTGAATACTGCGGCCATGGTATCGGAAGCGAGTTCCATGAAGAACCACAAGTAATGCATTACGGTAAAGCAGGTACTGGCGAAACATTAAAAGCAGGTATGTGTTTAACCATCGAACCTATGGTAAATGCGGGCAAACGCCAATGTAAATTACTTAAAGACGACTGGACTGTGGTAACAAAAGACCGTAGTTTATCAGCTCAGTGGGAACACACCTTGCTTGTAACTGAAAATGGTGTTGAAATTTTAACACTACGATCAGATGATACAATCGATAGAATTATCGAGCACTAATTTTAAGTGCGCGCTTAATCGCGATAGTAACAGATTTGCTGTATATCGCTTAAGCGGCTTGCTGTAAGGGGGTAACATAAGTTATTGCCCTTACAGCAAATATATTATAAAAATAAATTTCAACTTACAATGCAGTCCATATAGGAGCCAGCCTAAGTGGCATTACCTAACAAAGTAAAAAAGTTGCTCAATGATGCTGAGCAATTAAGCGATTACCGTGATTGCTCCGCCTATTTCTATAAATGGTTGCATAATGAATTCTCAAAACAACCTGTTGGTAAATTAATTAATGCCCGTGCAGAATTTATTGACCGGTTGCTAATCAAACTTTTTCAGGTTTATGATTTAGCTCACGAACCAGACTTGGCTTTAATTGCAGTAGGTGGTTATGGTCGTGGCGAGCTACATCCCTACTCTGATATAGACTTTTTGTTACTTGTTACGAAACAGCCTAATGATGATATTTGCGAAAAAATCGGCCAATTCGTTACTATGTTATGGGATCTTAATCTCGAGATAGGTCATAGTGTTCGTACTATTGAACAAGCCATAGATCAAAAACGTGAAGACGTTACCTTTGCCACCAGCTTATTAGAAAGCCGTCTTATTTTTGGCAATCATATTGAGTTTGAAAAACTCAAAAACCATATTATTGAAACCCCGGTGTGGGGCTCAGGTGAATTTTTTGTCGCAAAAGTACAAGAACAAAACTTGCGTCACAGAAAGTGCCACGGTACTGCCTACAATTTAGAACCAAATATAAAAGAAAACCCAGGGGGTCTTCGCGACCTGCAAACTATTATTTGGGTCGCTAAAAAGCACTTTAGGGCAGAAACTCTGCAAGAGCTAATTAGTCACGGCTATCTGACCCATGAGGAATATCAAGAGCTGTTAGAGTGTCTTGAAAATTTATGGAATATTCGCTTTGCATTGCATTTAGCCGCAGAACGTTCAGAAAACCGCTTATTGTTTGATCATCAACCCCAAGCTGCAGAAATTTTAGGTTTTGGTAGCGATGGTAAAGCCTCGGTTGAGCGCATGATGAAGCGTTTATTCAGAATCATGAGCCGAGTACGTGAGCTTAACCAAATGTTGCTTTCGTACTTTGAGCAAAGTATTTCGCCAGACAGCAGTCAAGCTACCGTTGAAGAACTTGATCGTAACTTTGAGCGCGTTGGCCATCAAATTCGGGTAAAAAGTCCGTCTGTATTCTTTAGACGCGATCAACTTTTTGTGTTGTTTGAGCATATTGCTGACCACCCTGAAATTACCCATATATACCCAAGCACAATTCGCACTATTCGCCAAGTTCGTCGCCGTTTATTAGGCGACCTACAAGACTACGCAGCCTGCCGAGAAGCTTTTTTACGAATCATAAAGCATCCTAATGGCATGGGGCGTGCTTTTACGCTGATGCACAAACACGGCATGATTGCTGCCTATTTGCCGCAGTGGCGAAATATTTTTGGCCAAATGCAGTTTGATTTGTTTCATGCCTACACAGTTGATGAACACACCCATAAGCTAATCAATAATATTTATCAGTATTTTGATAAAACCGGGATTAGCGAATTCCCAATTTGCAGCGAAATCGTCACGCGTATGGATAAACCAGAGCTACTGTATTTAGCCGGTATTTTCCACGATATTGCTAAGGGCCGTGGGGGCGATCACTCTGAACTGGGCGCTGTTGATGCCATTGCTTTTTCTAAATTGCATGGTTTTGCATCATCAGATGGTAAGTTAATTTCTTGGCTTGTTAGTAACCACTTACTCATGTCGGTAACGGCGCAGCGTAAAGATATAAACGATCCAGACGTAATAAAAGATTTTGCATCGCGAGTAAAAACAGAGCGCCAGCTCGATTATCTCTATTGTTTAACCGTCGCCGATATACGCGCCACTAATGACAACTTGTGGAATGACTGGAAAAACACTCTACTACGCGAGCTTTACTTGCATACACAACGTGCTTTGCGCCTTGGCCTTGAAAATCCTATGGATCAACGCGACCAAATTCGAGATAAAAAGCATCAAGCTAAACAGCGCTTGATTAATTTGCATTATCACGAGGAGCAAATTGACTTAATTTGGAGCCGCTTTAAAGCCAATTACTTTACCGCTTTTAGTGAGCAACAGATTTCGTGGCATACGGAGCATTTACTAAAATGCACCGATTTGAGCCTACCCAGTGTTATTGTCTCAAATAAAGCAATGCATGGCGGCACCCAAGTATTTGCATATAGTCCTTATTCAGGTGCGCTATTTGCTCGACTGGTAAGTGTTATTGGCTCTAAAAAAGCACAAATTCAACACGCCCAAGTACTGACCACCAAAGATGGCTACGTACTGTTCAACTTTGTTATTTTAGAAGTTAGCGGAGACCCAATTGCCAGTAGCCGTGCGCAATCGATTAAACGCGGATTAGAGCAAGCATTAAGTGATCCACGTAAAAAAATACGCTTTAAAAAGAGCCGTTCACAACGCTTTAAAGACTTTAATATTAAACCAAAAATTGTACTGCGCCCTCACCCTCGTAAGGATCGTAGTTTAATAGAAATTCAAGCGGTTGATATACCTGGGCTGTTAACTAAAATAGCCGAGGTTTTTCAAGCTTACTTACTCCACATACATGCCGCACGCATTACCACGGTAGGCGAGCGCGCAGAAGATTTCTTTGTGGTATCTAATAACGAATATCAATCGCTGACTGATGAAGAGCAAGCAAAAATTCATCAGGCATTACGTAAAAAACTCAACGCCGAAATTGAATAAGAGGACACTATGTCAGATTTAAAAACCATGATTGAAAATGCGTGGGATAACCGCGACAGCATTAGCCCAACAACCGTATCAAGCGATGTTAAACAAGCAATTATTGATGCACTTGAGCTATTAGATAGTGGCGCAGCGCGTGTTGCAGAAAAAATTTCTGGCGAATGGGTTGTTCATCAATGGCTTAAAAAAGCCGTGCTACTTTCATTTAGAATTCGTGAAAACCAGCCAATGAATGATGGCGTAAATCAATTTTACGACAAAGTACCGCTTAAATTTAGCGACTACACACCAGAACAGTTTCAACAAGGCGGCATGCGCGTAGTACCAAACGCCGTTGCCCGTAAAGGCAGCTTTGTAGGGAAAAATGTTGTACTAATGCCATCGTATGTAAACATTGGTGCTTACGTTGATGAAGGCACTATGGTTGATACATGGGCCACTGTAGGTTCATGTGCTCAAATTGGTAAGAATGTACACTTATCAGGCGGTGTGGGCATAGGCGGTGTTTTAGAGCCGCTACAAGCAAATCCTACCATCATTGAAGACAATTGCTTTATTGGCGCACGTTCAGAAATTGTTGAAGGCGTTATTGTTGAAGAAGGTGCGGTTATTTCAATGGGTGTTTACATTAGCCAAAGTACCCGTATTTATGACCGTGAAACCGGTGAAATTCATTATGGTCGCGTACCTGCTGGTGCTGTTGTGGTTCCAGGTGCTCTGCCTTCAAAAGATGGCACGCATAGTTTATACGCTGCGATTATTGTGAAAAAAGTTGATCAACAAACACGCGAAAAAGTAGGCATTAACGCTCTGCTTCGCTCAATTGATGATTAAAAAGCAGTTGTAAGTTTTTAGCTGTATGCGCTAAGCAGGTTAATATTAAACGTAGATTGGGTTGAGTAAAACGAAACCCAACATCACATTAAAGTTAAGTGTATTCGCTAAAATTTAATTACATACAGAAAAAGCTCTAAGCTTGTATAGGTTTAGGGCTTTTTTAGTGCTTTTAAAATACCTTCTCACAAACCTGTACCCTTTAATCGCGTTGCTTTGTTAGATACCTGCATCTATAGTGAATAAACGCATGATTCGATTATCGAGGATAAGTTGTTGCGCCTTTTCGTTTTAGGTTGGTTGGTGTTATTTGGTTCAACGCAGGCTATGGCTAATGATTTTACATCGTTTGAAGCTAAACTTAACGAAGCCGAAGATTATCTTGTTGTTAATCCCGCACAATCAATAATCATTCTTGAAAATCTCAAAGAACTAAATACAGCTCCTGCTGCGCTATTTATCCGCTGGCATTTGCTTTATGCCCGCACAGCTGTGCCCACAAGTCATTATGATCGGCTTTATAAATCGATTGACGCAATATTTCAGCATCATCAAGCTGACTACTTTAAACAAAAATTGACCACCATAATGAGTGCCTTGGGAATATGGCTTCGCCATGCTGAATATTTAAGCGATGCCCAGCTCTCATTCAAATGTGCTTATAAATATGCGCACAACGATCGCCAACGATTAACTCTCACCAACAGTATGGCGCTGGTTGCTCGCTCGCAAAATGACTTTGCTAAAGCGCGTGCTTTATACTTAAATAATCTTGATCTCACCACGCAATTAAAGCTTCCTAATATAACAGCACTTATAAAAAGTAACTTGGGCTACTTAGCGCTTGATGAAGGCAATGTTACTGATGCTGAACGCTACTTTAGAAGTGCGTTAAGCCTTAACCAAAATATTGATAAACGCGCGGGGCAAATCTCAACCGGGCTTAATTTATTAATGGTCTTTTTAATTCAAGAACATCAGCTTAACTTTGAACGTCTCTATACTCCAACGGCAACTTTAACCCATGCATTTCCCAACGAAGCTAAACAAGCACAGCTACTTTGGCTTGAATTAGGCTACAAAAATTTAACTGGCGATTTCATAAGTCAAAAAGATAAACATCAGCTGCAAGCAGCTTACGAGCAATTAGAAAGCGATAAAATGAAACAGCTAGTAGCACATTATCTAGCTAAAAAGCTTGATGTTACTTTAACCCTACCTGAGCCCATTACCACTAAAGATTTTACCAGCCCATGGTTTAACTTAGTAAAGCAATGCAATTGGGAGAAAAGCTTATAGCTTTAAGTTATAAACGTTTATCTGAGCTGAGTTAAACGCCGATGAAATTACACAGGGCTACTCGTCACTGACAGCCGGATTAAAAAGTATGATTTTCAATTTGCTAACACCTATAAATTAACTTTTACCCTCCTTTTTAAAGTATATAAATCAAGCAACTGAATTAGCCAATAAACGGAATATATAATAAGGTAGGCAAGCATACTTGAAAGTTAGCAATTAATATTAAGGATTAATATGACAAAAACAGCTTTACGCTCAACTATTTTGCTACCTGTATTTTTGCCTGCAGTATTTATTATTCTACTTTTGGTAATTGGTACAAGTAGCAACCCTGAACTCGCAGGTCAGGCATTTAGTGTTGCCCTTGCGTGGATAACAGAAACCTTTGGCTGGTTTTATATGTTATCAGTCGCTATCTTCTTGGTATTTATTGTGTGTGTCGCCGCCTCCAGTTGGGGGAATATAAAACTAGGCCCCGATCATGCACAGCCGCAATACAGCTTTGGTGAGTGGTTTGCCATGCTATTTTCTGCCGGTTACGGCGTAGCGCTACTTTATTTTGGTGTAGCCGAGCCAGTACTGCATTACGCATCCCCGCCATCGGGCGCGGCTGAAACCGTGGATGCCGCTAAGCAAGCAATGCAAATTGCCTTTTTCCATTGGGGATTTCATATTTGGGCTATTTATGGAATTGTTGGTTTAGTGCTAGCTTATTTTGCCTTTCGTCATGGTCTGCCGCTGTCTATTCGTTCAGCCTTGTATCCACTAATTGGTGATAAAATATATGGTCCTATCGGTCATACCGTTGATGTATTTGCCATACTAGGCACCTTATTTGGTATTGCGACCACACTCGGACTTTCGGTGACTCAAATCAACGCGGGGCTACACTATTTATGGCCCGATATTCCTATTAATACCACAGTACAAATTACCGCGATTGCTATTATTACCGCCGCAGCAACCCTCTCTGTAATCGCAGGGATGGATAAAGGGGTAAAACGTTTATCAATCGTGAATATGACCTTAGCGGTTTCATTAATGGCCTTTGTATTTTTTATTGGCCCAACTATTCATATTTTAGAATCGTTTTTACAAAACACCGGCAGTTATCTTAGTGGTATTGTTGAGCGGACCTTTAACTTACAAGCCTATAGTCGCAGTGATTGGATTGGGAACTGGACTTTATTTATATTTGGCTGGACGATTGCGTGGGCGCCGTTTGTTGGGATGTTTATCGCAAAAATTAGCCGCGGTAGAACTATTAGGCAATTTGTTGTTGGCGTAATGTTAGTCCCCACTATTTTTACCTTTTTATGGTTTTCAGTGTTTGGTGATACCGCACTTAACTTAATTATGAATGAGGGATTTGATACCCTTATTGGCGATGTACAAGCAAATCATGCCGTCGCATTATTTCAATTATTTGAAGTGTTACCGCTGTCATTTTTCATTTCACTGCTCACTGTCATTTTGATCATAACTTTTTTTGTTACATCATCTGATTCAGGCTCTTTAGTCATTGATTCACTCGCCTCTGGAGGAAGCATTAATACGCCGGCTTGGCAACGCGTGTTTTGGGCGGTACTTGAAGGTGCTGTGGCGGCTGTTTTATTAGTGGCAGGCGGACTAAGTGCGCTGCAAACCATGACCATAGCCAGTGCCTTACCCTTTGCTATTATTATGCTAATTGCCACTGCGGGGCTTTGGCGAGCGCTAAGAATTGAGGGCCATCGCGATACCAGCCTACAAGCACATTCACTCAATAGTCGTAATATTGATCTATCCCATTGGAAACGCCGTTTAGCGGCTATGGTTAATTACCCCAATAAAGAAAAAGTACATACTTTTATTGGTAGCGTAGTCGTTGAGGCAATGAAAGCCGTACAAGCAGAATTGAAATCTCGACAATGGCATGCTGTGGTGGAATTTGATACTGATTTAGGACGCGCTCATTTAACTGTACTACGCCATGAGCATGTTGATTTTGTTTATGACATTCGCCTTACCGAGCACCCTATGCCGAGCTTTGCTTACTCAGAGCTGCGCCCTGATAACGACAATACTGAAATGTATTATAAGGCCGACGTGTTTTTACGTCGTGGTGGTCTGTCGTACGATGTTTATGGCTACAATGAAGATGATATTGTGAAGGATATTCTTGATCAGTTTGAGAACTACTTACACTTTTTAGGTAACAGCCCCGGCGAACTACCTTGGGATATGGCTGAGCATGATGACATGTTAAATACCGATAAAGCTTAACTGATACTGCCAGTATTGATAAAACGGTAATTAAAAATAAAAAAGGCACTGTAAAGTGCCTTTTTATTTACTCAAATCTAATTAATTACAGCGCGTTAAATACATCATCTGTTTTAGCAGCGCAAATGAAGTCATTTTTATGCAGACCTTTAATTGAATGGCTCCACCAAGTCACGGTTACTTTGCCCCATTCGGTTAATAGACCTGGGTGATGCCCTTCGTCTTCAGCCATATCACCTACCTTATTAGTAAACGCAATGGCTTGTTTAAAGTTTTTAAACTTATAAACGCGCTCTAACTGCATAATACCGTCGCGTACTTCTGGCACCCAGTCAGGGATTTTTTTAATTAATTCAGCCAATTCAGCATCAGATACTTTTGGCGCATCTGCATGACAGGCTTCACATTTTTGTGCACTTAATGAAGACATTTTAAATCCTTAGTTTAGCGTTACTTTTTTCAAAAATTAACTAGCTAATTTTTCTTTTGGAGGAAACTTAGGGTCGTGCAAACCAAGTGATTTAGCTTGCTCAACTAAAGTCATTATATCCATTTGAGATATTTCAAACAGATCATGAATCGAATTAATCGTGTAATACAATGGTTGCATAATGTCTATACGGTACGGTGTACGTAGCACATCTAGCACATTCATTGGATTAATCTCTGGTGTATCTGAATACACGTATTGGGTTTCCCCTGGGCTTGATAAAATACCGCCACCGTAAATACGTAATCCTTTTTTAGTTTGCATCAAACCAAACTCAACGGTAAACCAGTACATGCGCGCTAAATAAACGCGGTCTTTTTTCTCTGCCGCGTATCCTAGTTGCCCGTACTTATGGGTAAATTCTGCAAAGTCAGGATTGGTTAGCATGGCACAATGACCAAATATCTCATGAAAAATATCGGGTTCTTGTAAGTAGTCAAATTCTTCACGGCTACGAATGAAGGTAGCTACAGGAAATTGCTTGTTAGCGAGTAACCTAAAAAACTCATCAAAATCGATAAGTGCAGGTACAGGTGCAACCTGCCAACCTGTGGTTGCTAAAAGTACTTCGTTTAGCTCACTCAGCTGTGGGATACGATCATGAGGCAAATTGATTTTTTTCAATCCTTCCATGTACTCATCACAGGCTTTGCCTTCTATGCACGCAAGTTGGCGTGCTACAAGCTCAGACCAAATTTTATTTTCTTCATCGCTCCAATGTATAACCCCATTTTCATCAGGTGTTTTGGAGGTGTAATTACTTGCTTTAGCCATAAATACCTTCTTTGGGATAAAACCCTAAATCGGTGTCAAAATAACAGCCAAATGCTTGGCTATTCGATGTAGCCATACTATGCAAAAGTGAACAAAAGTTTAATAGCTTGACGCAGATCAATACTTTTGCAGATCACACAGATCGTAAATTTAAAATTACACTAGAGCAAAGATAAAAACACAGCCCATTCTTAATAGTACCCACAGGAAGAATTTAATGTAACCATTAATTTACACCTCAAGATATTTTAGTAAATGCTTGGTTGAGATCGTTAATAATATCGTTAACATCTTCAAGTCCAACTGATAAACGAATTAAACCATCACTAATTCCAGCTGCTAGTCTTTCTTCGGGAGTGTATGGCGAATGCGTCATTGATGCAGGGTGTTGAATGAGCGTTTCAGCATCGCCTAAGCTAACCGCTAATGTGCACAGTTGCATACTATCAATAAAATGCTCACCGTCGGTTAAGCTCCCTTTAATTTCAAAGGCAATAACACCGCCAGCCGCTTTCATTTGCTTACCAATATACTTGTAACCCGGGTGAGACTTAAGCCCAGGGTAATACACTTTATTTACTTGCGGATGAGCCTCTAAATATTCAGCAATCGTTTGCGCACTTTGGCAATGGCGTTCTATGCGAATAGCTAAAGTTTTTAAGCCGCGATTTATTAACCACGCATCGTGTGGACTAATAGTGGCACCAATATCTTTAAGCACGGTCATTTTAATCTGTGTAATATGCTCAAGTGAACCACACACAATACCCGCAACAACATCGCCGTGACCATTTAAATACTTGGTCGCGCTATGCATTATAATATCGATACCGTACTTTTTTGGTGACTGCAGCAGCGGGGTTAAAAACGTATTGTCGACCACACTCAGTAAATTATGCTGTTTAGCAACATCGCCAATAAGTGCTAAATCAATCACTGCCATGGTTGGATTGATTGGTGTTTCTACAAATATCATTTTTGAGTTAGGTTTAATGGCTGCGCGCAGTTCACTCTCATTGGTCATATCAACAAAGGTGACTTCAATTCCCCATCGCGGCAACATATGCGAAAAAAAAGCAAAGGTGCAGCCATACAGAGCGCTTGATGCAATTAAGTGATCGCCTTGCGATAGGAAGCTTAGTACCGAAGCCGATACAGCCCCCATACCTGTTGCCGTGGCGGCGGCGGCCTCACAGCCTTCTAATTGCGCCACTTTTTGCTCAAGTTCAGTAGTGGTAGGGTTACCCAAACGCGTATAAATATAACCTGGCTCATCGCCAGCAAACCGTGCAGCACCTTGGGCGGCACTTTCAAAATGAAACGTAGACGTTTGATACAAAGGTGAGGTTAATGCGCCATGGGGGTCGTTTGCTTTTTGTGGGCCATGGATACATTGGGTATTTTGATGATGCTTGCTCATTGTGTGTTCTCGTTTTTATTATGTGTGTCAATAGCATAAATAAAACGCACCGCACTTAAAATCACAAGCATGCCGGATGCTCAGATGGCTATTTGTGCAAACTTTACCCAAAAAGCTGTACACAAATATTGCCAACGAAGTCTCACTACTTAGTTTCAGCTCCCTTACGGCTCATAATTTTACTCGCAATCCCTTGGACTGTGCCTTTTAACAAGCTGCGCTTGTTTTCAAGACGCGGTAAGGGTCGGCTTAACTCCATAGCTTTGTAACCAATACGCGCTGTAAATATACCGGCACTAACACCTTGTGCAGCTCGCCCTGAAAGCTTTCCTAATAATTCAGCACTGAGTGCCGTGGCAGCTAAATCAGAAACGAGCTCTGCACTACCTACAAACATTACTTGCTTAATAAGCATGCGGTAAAGTTTAATGCGGCTGGCATAACCAAAGCCAATGCCATATATTCGGCCTATTTGCTCTATTAATTTAGTGCCACGCCACAGCACAGCCATCATATCTACCAGCGCAATAGGGCTTAGAGCAACTAATAAAGCTGACTCTGTTGCAAAACGGTTTATTAACTTTTTAGCTTGATTGTCTTGCGTTATCAGTAAGCTATTCGCGTACAGAGACATTATTTCTTTGTCACTGTGGTGCGTAGCGACCTGATTTTTAAAGTTTTCGAAATTATCTAATTGCTGATGTTTATTAAGCTTTTCAAGCCAAGGTATCGCCCCGCCTACCTGCTCACTATTGAGCAAACGGTTAGCTTCATGGCGGTGTAGCTGATTACGCTTTAAGCTGCGTAACATTCTATATTCACGCCACAATAAACGCGATATCAGTAGTACACCGGTTATTACAGCGGTTAAGTACACCCCACCTAAAATAACCGACTGCTGAAACGCCAATACAATTGAAAATGCGAACTCAAGTAATATTAAAACCATAAAGCTCAGTGCAAATAGGCCTTTAAGGGTTTGCCACTTAGACTTTTTATATACAGGCTCAATATCGATTTCAGGTTCAATTAGCTCGTCGCTATCTTTGCTAGGCTGCTCACTTTGTCCCTGCTCTACGACTTTAGCCGCTAATAAATCTGGTTCATTTTGCTCAATATTTTGGGCATTAATACGACGCCCAGCTTGAAATTGGTGTGTTGACTCACTCATGTTAACTTATCTCCTAACAAGTACTGCATCACATGGTCTAAGCGAATGTGCTTAAGCTGTTGATCTGGGCTTGGCATAGGTGCAAATGATAAAAACTCAAACCCATGTGCTGGCCACTCACTTTTATTAAGCATTCTGCTCGGCGGCTGAGGAGGCAGGTAAGTTAGCCACTGTTGTTCATCCAATGGTTTGCCATAGATACAGTCGAGTGTTTGCCCCTTATCAACCACTTGGCGGGACACAGTAGCAGCAATTGATGACATCGCCAGTGTTTCTATTTTAACCCCATCAAATTTTAAGTGATTGCTTTGCTCTTTAACTAACGAATCGAGTAACAATGCAAGATCTTTGTGATGCTTCGCACTGATGTGATCGGACTTATTAGCAGCAAATAATATTTTATCTATATTAGGTTTAAACAAGCGTTTAAAAAAACCAGAATCACCATAGCTAAAGTGTGACAATAACTGATTGATCACTCGACTTTGCTCAGCCAACGTTTCATAACCTTCATTTAATGCACTCAGTACATCTACCAAGACGATTTGACGGTCAAAATGGCGAAAATGCTCATTATAAAAAGGTTTAACGACTTCTTTTACGTAAGCATCAAAACGTTTAATTAAATGCGCTAAGTTAGAACCTGCTACTACATCGTCACTTATTTTTTCAGGACTAATTGGAAAAAATAATAATAATGGTGCACCTTGCAAGTCGCCCGGCATTAACATCCGTCCTGGCTGTAACATGGCAAGCTTAGTGTCTTTTTTTAGCCCTACCAACATGGTTTGATAACATCGTGCAATATCAGCCAGTGCGTTTTCATCTACCGGTGCATCTAAATCAAGCTGCTCTATGGATTGCAAAAATTCAGCTGAGCTTTGGTTACGTGGCGTTTGGCTTAGCAATGGATATTGTTGCTCGCACCATTGCTCAAAGCTTTGCGCGAGCATAGGTAGGTCAAGCAACCACTCACCAGGATAGTCAATAATATCTAAATACAGCGTCGATTGTGGTGAGAAATGACCGCGCAGACCCGCGTTGCTTTGATATTTAATCGCCAAACGTAAAGTATTTATTCGCTCGGTAGAAGCGGGCCATGCAGGGTCGCCTTCACTTGGTAGTAAAGCACTTATTGCACGGTTGTAATCAAAAGTGGGAACATTTAATGCCTCTTGCGGCACAATTTTAGTAGCAATGTGGCGGTGTTCACGCATTACATCGAAAAAAGGTAAGTTGTTGTCATCCGCCTGAGAGGTTAAATGCTTAACTAACGCGCTAATAAACGCCGTTTTACCACTGCCGCTCAGCCCTGTTACGGCAAGTTTAACGTGTTGATCTAAACTACGATGCAGGGCTTTTTGTGCTTTGCCTTTAACGCTTTTGAAGGTCTTTTTTGCAAATGATTGGCTCATAAAGTGTTTTGCACCTTAGTTGCCGTCATTGATCAGGCTGCAAACAAGGTGCTTATTAATCCCTTAAAGTTTATTAATTTCACGGCTGACCGTAAACTCGCTTGAAGTAACGTAGCGTTCCATGTTTTGAAGGCGGCTATCTACACGGGTCAATCGCTCTTTTAAGTCTTGAAGCGCACGACGCGGTGGCTCGCCTTTTTGCCATACTTTAAATTT
This sequence comes from Pseudoalteromonas sp. G5_S1_54_S4, assembly GCF_054968565.1. Lineage (NCBI taxonomy): Bacteria > Pseudomonadati > Pseudomonadota > Gammaproteobacteria > Alteromonadales > Pseudoalteromonadaceae > Pseudoalteromonas > Pseudoalteromonas sp. G5_S1_54_S4. The sequence goes on from NZ_JBQKUL010000010.1 coordinate 40,316, forward strand.
TACTTCTAGCGGATCACCGCCATAGGTTGATTGTGTTTTATTTACAGTACTGGGTTGTTTTTTATCTAAAATAAACCACGCTGCAATATACGCTACCACAAATAATGGGCCACCGGTTAGTAGTACAGCACTAACAAAAATAATGCGAACTAACCATAACTCCATATTAAAGTAGTCACTTAATCCCGCACATACACCGGCAATTTTACCGCGTTGTGGGTCTCTTAATAATTCGCGTTTGGTGTTCATACTTTTTGTCTCCACTGTGGTGACTCTTGATCAAGTAAAGCTTCTAATGTCTCGATTCTATCAGTCATTTTTTCAGCTTTTTGAGCAAGTTCTAATAACTGGTGATGCTCATGCTCGCTTAACCCTTGGCTTACCTGCTTTTTGCTTCGATAGTGTAAAATTAACCACAGTGGTGCAACAAAAATCATAAACAAGATAAAGGGTGCAATTAGTATCTCTGGATCAAACATAATCCTCTCCTGACAATCCGTATTCAATGTTGATGTCAGGGGCACAAGGCCCCTGTTTTATATTTATTTATTCGAGAGTTTCTTTTTAAGTTCAGCTAACTCGTCGTCAATTTTTTCATTCTTTTGTAAATCAGCAATTTCATCTGCTAACGTTTGTTTACCCAAATCATAAGACTCTATTTGAGATTCTAGCCCATCAATTTTGGTTTCGTAACGTTCAAAACGATTAAGTGCATCATCTACTTTAGAACTATCAAGTGCTTTTTTAACCTCAAGGCGCGACTCAGCCGAGCGTTGACGTAAAATAATCGCTTTTTGACGTGCTTTAGCATCCGCTAGTTTCTCTTGTAGCGTAGTCACTTCTTGCTGTAGTTTCTCGATATGAGATTCTACATGATCAAGTTCACTTTCTACTGCAGCGACTGCATCTGCTGATTTTTGCTTTTCAAGTAAAGCTGAGCGAGCTAAATCATCACGATCTTTGCTCAGTGCTAATTCGGCTTTGTCTTGCCAATCGCTTACTTGGGCTTTTAGTGTATCTACGCGACGTACTAATTCTTTTTTCTCAGCAAGGGTTTTTGCTGACGTAGAGCGTACCTCTACAAGTGTATCTTCCATCTCTTGGATAATAAGACGAACCATTTTTTCAGGATCTTCTGCTTTATCTAAAATGGCATTGATATTAGAATTAACAATGTCTGCAAAACGTGAAAAAATTCCCATAACATATACCTCTATTATTTAATCTAAATGTGTCTGCTTTTATTAGTATCAATATGCTTGCCAACTTTTTTAATTTTAAAATAGCAATAAATTTCAAATAGTTATATGCAAATTACAAATTACTTTTGTTATCAATCATAATGAAATACACTAACTGTTAGTAAAAATGACTAAGAGTTAGGAAATATGAGTCAATATCGCCAACAGGATAATTTGCTCGGCCAATCAGACAGCTTTTTATCGGTTCTTGATCAGGTATCGCAGCTAGCAAACCTAGATAAACCCGTACTTATTATTGGTGAACGTGGTACCGGTAAAGAGCTTATTGCAGCACGTTTACACTTTTTATCCAAGCGCTGGGATCAAAGTTACGTCAAACTCAACTGTGCGGCATTAAACGAAAATCTACTCGAAAGTGAATTATTTGGCCATGAAAGTGGTGCATTTACTGGCGCAAGTAAACGCCATGAAGGCCGATTTGAGCGGGCTAATAGCGGCACCTTATTTTTAGATGAGTTGGCAAATACTTCTGCCCTAGTGCAAGAAAAGCTATTAAGGGTAATAGAGTATGGTGAGTTTGAGCGTGTTGGCGGCAAACAAACGGTTAAAGTAGATACGCGCTTAGTCTGTGCGACCAATGAAGACTTACCGCATTTAGCGCAGCAAGGTGAATTTAGAAACGATTTACTCGATAGGCTCGCATTTGATGTGATCACTCTACCGCCACTGCGCGAACGCCAAGACGATATTATGTTACTGGCTGAGCAATTTGCAATGAATATGGCACGCGACTTAGAGTGGGAGCTATTTAGTGGTTTTACTCGCAATGCACAAGAAAGTTTACTTAGTTATGAGTGGCCGGGTAATGTACGTGAGCTTAAAAATGTGGTGGAGCGAAGTCTGTATCGCCACGGCAATGAACACATCCCTGTGCATAAAATTATTTTAGACCCATTCGAAAGCCGCTTTAGACCTAAAGCACGTATTAAACATACACAAGCCCCTGTTGCTGTGCAAAATGAAGTTGTTAATACCCAGCCCACAGAAGCGCCTGTAACACCGAGTTTGAGTAACGCAGAACCTGAGTTTCCTTGTGACTTAAAAACACTCTCTAATGAATTTGAGATCACATTAATAAAAAAAGCATTAGAACATAGCCAATTTAATCAAAAGAAGACTGCAGAAGTACTTGGTTTAACGTATCATCAATTACGTGGTTATTTGAAAAAATACAATTTGCTGGAATAGTAGAGGTTGTGCGGGTGCATAAATTATTACTTGCTTTATTATCATTGAGTTTAGTAGGTTGCATTGATAGTAAAGAAGAAATCTTAGAAGAAAAAAACCAAGGCCTCGTTTATTGCGCTGAGGCAAATCCTGTGTCGTTCAATCCACAAGTCACAACCACAGGATCAACCATCGATATTATTGCTAACCAGTTGTACGACCGGTTAATTAGTATTGACCCTGTGACTGCTGAATTTAAAAGCGAACTTGCCACCGACTGGAAAATTAGCAAAGACGGTAAGTCTGTCACTTTTACTCTGCGCAAAGGGGTTAAATTTCATACCACCGCGTATTTTACTCCAACACGCGAATTTAACGCTGATGATGTCATTTTCACTTTCAGTCGTTTATTTGATGTATACAACCCCTATCACTTTGTCGGTGATGCGAATTATCCCTACTTTCAAAGTGTGGGTATTGACCAACTTATTCGTAAAATTGTCAGGGTGTCTGATCACCAAGTTCGGTTTGAATTATTTAACGCAGAAAGCAGTTTTTTAGCGAATATGGCGACCGATTTCGCCGTGGTGCTTTCTAAAGAATATGCCATGACGCTCAAAGCCAACAATCAAGAAAGCTTATTTGATCAATACCCAGTTGGCACCGGCCCTTATATTTACAAAGAATACCGACGAGACCATTTAGTACGCTTTTATAAAAACGCTGACTATTGGAAACACGAGGTTGCACTTGAGCAGTTGGTGTACGACATTACCCCTAATGGCACCACGCGTATTGCTAAAATTCTTACCAAAGAGTGTGACGTAACTGCACATCCTAGCAGTGCACAGTTAAGTATTTTAGCTCAGCGAGATGATATTAACGTTGAAAGGGAAACCAACTTAAACATAGGTTATTGGGCATTTAATACCGAACGCCCTCCGTTTGATAACTTAAAAGTACGCCAAGCCTTAGTGCATGCCATTGATATAGAAAAAATAATGCAGGCAGTTTACTACGGTAATGGACTTCGTGCGCGGTCAATACTACCCCCCACGTCGTGGGCGTTTGAACCACAAAAGAACATGCCAATTTTCGACCCACAACTGGCAAAAAAACTATTAACTGAAGCGGGTTATGAAAAAGGGTTTGATATGAGCATTTGGGCTATGCCTGTCAGCCGTATTTATAACCCCAATGCACGAAAAATGGCAGAGCTGATGCAAAGCGATTTACGCAAAATTGGCGTTAACGTTAATATTGTCGAGTATGAGTGGAACACCTTTATTCAACGCATAGGCGAGCACCGTCACGACAGTGTATTATTAGGTTGGGCAGCAGATACGCCTGATCCTGATAACTTTTTTAGCCCGTTACTTAGCTGCACCGCGACCTTCAGTGGCAAAAACCCAGCGAACTGGTGTAATCCTGAATTTGATTTACTGTTAACTAAAGCTCTCGATACGACCGATTTAAATTTACGTAAACAATATTACGACGCCGCACAAAGTATGATCATCGAACAATTACCCTTATACCCAATAGCCCACGGCATGCGTTTTCAGGCAAGTAGTGCTGATGTTGAGGGGATCACACTCGGGCCATTTGGCGCTATTTCATTGGCTAACGCGAGGAAGAAGTAATGTTATTCGATTATATTTTACGCCGCCTCGGATTGTTATTTTTCATGGTGTTATTACTGAGTATTTTTACTTTTTCGTTGAGCTACTTATTCCCTGGCGATCCACTGAGTAACTTAAGTGGCATACCAGACACTAACTTTACTCAAAATGCACAGCTAGAAGAAAAGTACCTGTTTAACAGTAACTACTTTATGCAGTACATTGCCTTTGTTGGGCGAATAGTACAAGGCGATTGGGGCGTGTCGTTTGCCTCAGGAGATAGTGTTTTTGCTCACGTGGTTGATTTAATTCCAGCGACCTTAGAGCTGAGTATTTATGCATTAGTCATCTCGGTTGTGGTTGGCGTGCCTGTCGGGATTTTAGCATCGGCTTATCATAAACAATGGCCTGATAAATTAATTAGCTCAACAGCTATGGTTGGCTATTCTATGCCTATTTTTTGGCTCGCGTTATTACTAATTATGGTTTTTTCGCTCAAACTTGGTTGGTTTCCTATGTCGGGGCGAGTGAGCTTATTGTATGAAATACCTGCCAGTACGGGGTTTATCTTACTGGATATTTTACTAGCTGATTTTCCCTACAATGGCATGGCAATGCTTGATGCACTGCATCACCTAACGTTACCCACCATTGTACTGGCTATGTATCCGACTACTGTATTGGTGCGCTTTACTCGCGAGTCAATGTTAAAAGTAATGGATCAAAACTTTATCAAAACAGCTCGCGCCAAAGGCCTTAACCGTGGACAGCTTATTATTCATCACGCCCTGAGAAATGCATTACTGCCGGTTATAAAGCAAATAGGTTTGCAATTTAGCACCTTAATCACCCTTGCTATGATCACCGAGGTTATTTTTTCATGGCCGGGGATTGGCCGTTGGTTAATAGACAGTATTTATCAACGTGACTACCCTGCCATACAAGGGGGGTTAATGGCCGTTTCTTTTTTCATTATTATTGCCACAATTATAGCTGAACTAACATACACCCTACTCGATCCTCTGTCTCGGAACCAAGCGCATGGCAAAGTTTAATTTATTTTCAGAAGATTCAAATAAATCGCCATTAGCGAGACTATGGCGAAAATTTAAAAATAACCATCCTGCTTTGGTGGGTTTATGGGTGTTTATTGCTTTTAGTATATTAGCTGCAACAGCGCCGTTTCTTGCGCCCTATGGAGTAAACCAACAGCACAGTAATGCACTACTGCTGCCACCTTCATGGAATGAAATGGGCGATGTGCGGTTTATTTTAGGCACCGATGACTTAGGCCGAGATGTGCTTTCACGCTTAATGAATGGCGCGACTTATACATTTGGCTTGTCGGTCGTGGCTGCCCTAATTACCACCATAATTGGCGTGTTAGTCGGTACATTTGCTGGTATTAGCAAAGGCATACGCTCTAGCTTTTTGAACCATTTACTTGATGTAACCTTATCTATCCCCTCATTATTATTGGCCATTATTATTATTGCCATACTCGGACCTGGATTAATGAATACCGTTTGGGCAATTATTTTAGCGCTGTTACCACAGTTTATTCATTCCATTAGAAACCTAATCGTTGATGAGCTAGGTAAAGATTATGTCACAGCGTACCGGCTCGATGGAGCCTCTAAGTGGCATATTTTATCGCGAGGTATTTTTCCTAATGTGTATGAATATATTGTGGTTATTTTTACTATGGCACTTTCTACTGCTATTTTAGATATTGCTGCGCTAGGGTTTTTAAAACTTGGCGCACAGCCGCCCACCACTGAATGGGGAGCTATTTTAGCCGAAAACTTAGGGCTTATTTATTTAGCGCCATGGACGGTGGCTCTTCCGGGTGTACTGCTATTTTTAGCCGTTCTTTCAACAAACTTGGTGGGCGATGGACTTCGCAAAGTTTTACAAGCGCGTAAGGCCGATTAAATGCATTTACTAGATATTCGAAACTTAACCATAGAGCTGCAAACGTCTGAAACCGCTATTCGCGCTGTTGACCGGGTAAGTTTTAGTTTAAAAGAAGGTGAAGTACACGCCTTAGTGGGAGAGTCAGGCTCAGGAAAAAGCTTAATTGCAAAAGCCATTGTAGGCGTACTTAACGAACGCTGGGTTATAACCGCCGATAGAATGCATTGGCGCGGTGTTGATTTAATGCGCCTCACACCAGAGCAGCGCCGTAAAACCGTCAGCCAAGACATTGCAATGATTTACCAAGATCCAAGTCGCTGCCTTGACCCTACTGCAAAAATATTTAACCAAATCGCTGAAACACTGCCTGAAGTGGCCGCCAAAGGGTTTTTCTTAAAACGCAACCGAGAGCGTAAAGATCGTGTAAAAGCACTGATACACAAAGTGGGCATTAAAAATCATGAAGCCGTGCTTGATAGCTACCCTCATGAACTCTCTGAAGGCGTTTGTCAAAAAGTCATGATAGCCATGGCCATTGCGCGTACACCTAAATTGCTCATTGCTGATGAACCAACAACCGCATTAGAAAGTACCACTCGTGCGCAGGTATTTCGATTATTAAAAAGTTTGAATCAGCTAAAGAATATGTCTATTTTGATGATTTCCCATGAGCTAGAAGAAATAGTAAATTGGTCACATGGTATTCATGTTTTGTATTGCGGACAAATGGTTGAAGCAGGTCCAACACACCGTATTTTTAGCCAACCTCGTCATCCGTATACGCAAGCTTTACTAAAAAGCCTGCCCGATTATGAGCATGGTTTAGCCCATAAAGAACCCTTTTATGCGCTTAAAGGCACTATTCCAACATTACAACATTTACCGATTGGTTGTCGACTCGGTCCACGTTGCCCACAAGCACAAAAAGAATGTGTGGTTGCGCCTAAACTCTCTAAACACCACGGTCATAGCTACGCCTGTCACTTCCCGCTGATCAAGGAAATAAAATAATGCAGCCACTGTTAAAAGTTCAAGCCTTATCAAAAACCTTTAACATGCGAGCGGGTCTATTTAGCCGTAAAAAGTTTGATGTTTTAAAAAACATCTCATTTTGCATTGGTAAAGGTGAAACAATTGCCATTATTGGTGAAACAGGCTCAGGAAAAAGTACCCTGGCTAAATTATTAGTGGGTGCATACAGTGCCGATAGCGGGCAGATATTATTAGAGAATAACACCATAGAAAACAATGGTAATCGTGATGCGCAGTGTCGTTATATCCGAATGATTTTTCAAGACTCCGCCACCTCATTGAACCCAGCAGTGACCATTGCTGAAATGCTCGATGATTGCCTAAAATTTAATACCGATTTTGATAAAGATCAGCGCAGTGAAAAAATTGGCAGTACTTTACTTAAGGTCGGATTGCTGGTTGATCATCAACAATACTATCCGCATATGTTTAGTGTGGGGCAATTACAGCGTGTAGCGCTCGCTCGCGCACTTATTTTAGATCCCAAGGTCGTTGTACTCGATGAGGCACTTTCGTCGCTTGACCCTTCTGTAAGAGCGCAAATAGTTAACTTATTACTTAAATTACAGCTCGAAACCGGTTTAACCTATATTTTGATCACCCATCACTTAAGTTTAGTGCGCCATATTAGCGACCAATTAGTCGTTCTCAATAAAGGTGAAATTGTTGAATACGGTCCCACTGAAGCTATTTTTCAAAGCCCACAGTCAAAGGTTACTCAACGCTTATTAAGCTGTTAATACAAAAATAAAAAAGGCGCCAATTGGCGCCTTTTATAGTTTAGCTATTATTTATTCCGCAGGTTGCGCTGCTTTTGGTACATTAAGCTCTGCTTGTTGCTTAAGCGACTCAATGAATACCGTATAGTTTTTCTGCGCTTGCGCCATCGTGATATTTTGCTTCATTTGTGGCTCAATGTTGTCACTCACTGGTGCATCATTTACCGCTTTAAGCGCAACAATCGCTGCATCACCATTGTTTAAGTTAACTACATCATATACAGCTGCATCACTAGGATGTGCCATTTTGAATACTTGGGTAACAATAGCAGGCGAAACTGCAAAGCTTTCACGAGTAAGTTGCGACTCTTGACGAACGCTTAGTGATTGCTCAGCAGCCACATCGTTTAAGCTCTTGCCCTCTTTGATTTGTGCAAATAACGTGCGTGCTTTTTCTTTTGCAAGATCCGACGCTTTTTCGTTTACTAAGCGTGTTTTAATTTGCTCGCTTACTTCGCTCAATGCTTTAGTTGCAGCCGGTTGATGCTCGTTAACACGAACCACAATCACGTGCTCATTACCAAGCTCAATTACTTCTGAGTTTACTTTATCTTCTAGTAATTCAACTGATGATAAGGTAGTCACAACCGCTGGGTTATTAAGCGGCTCAGGAAGCGCGCTAAGCGCTAATAGCGGTGTAGATTGTACTTCCACACCCGCCACTTCAGCAGCATCGTCTAAGCGATCAGAAATCTCAAATGCTAACGCCCCCATTTCTGTTTGCTTCTCGTAAAACGCATCCACTTTTTCAGCTTGTTCAAGTTCAGCACGTAAGTCAGCTTTAACCTCATCGAACGGTTTAACTTGTTGAGTTTGTAGATCAGTTAATTTGATGATGTGATAACCAAATTCAGAGGCTACTACATCAGAGTAATCACCTTTGTTTTGCAGTGCAAAAGCAGCATCTTCAAATGCAGGCTCCATGACATCACGTTCAATCCATTCTAGGTCACCACCCATTTCGGCGCTAACAATATCATCTGACGACGATTCAGCTAATTGTGCAAAATCAGCACCCGCATTAAGCTGTGCTAATAAAGACTCAGCTTTCGCTTTTGCCGCATCGTCATCTTCACTGTTATCAATTAAGATATGTGATACACGACGTTTTTCAGGCTCAACATATTGCGCTTTACTCTGCTCATAATATGCTTTTACGTCGTCTTCGCTTACCGATGCAACATCGATATCATCTGCATCTAACTCAATGTAATTAACTGAAATAAGCTCTGGCGATAAAAATTGCCCTGCATTTAATTCGTAATAATCAGCCACTTCTTGATCAGTAACGTCAACATCAGCCTGCATTGCTTGTTTATCAATGACTAAATAATCAATGCTGCGAGTTTGTTGTTGCAGTGCAATGGCTGATTTAAGCTCGTTTTGCAATGCAAAGTCAGTTCCTGCAACCGCTGACACTAACTGGCTTCGTGTCATATCATCACGAAGGTACTCTCGAAATGAATCAGGTTGGAAGTTCATTTGACGAATCACTTGTAAGTAACGGTCGTTATTAAACTGATCGCCAATTTTAAAATAAGGAAGCTCTAAAATTGTTTGACGAATACTTTCATCACTCACACGCAAACCCAGCTCAGTCGCTAACTGGCTTTGTAATTCTTGTTGTACTAAACGGTCAATCACGCCTTGACGTATTTGAGCCATATAAGTTGGATCGGCTGCTATTTGGGTAAAATATTCACCAAATTGTTGTTCTAAGCGGCTACGTTCATTTTGAAACGCACGGCTAAATTCTGTTTGGCTAATTTTAATTCCATTTACTTCAGCAACGGGTTGTTCTGTGGTTTGACCTAAGTAACTACCGATCCCAGCTAAGGCAAAAGATAAAATCACCGCGCCTAAAATGACTTTGGCTACCGGCCCTTGCGAACCTTCTCTGATTTTCTCAAGCATTTGTTTATCTCTTTTCTGACCAAGGTCTTTTCTACCTTGTCATATGTAAAAAAAGCGTATCTTACCAGATACGCTTTTTCACTTGAAGTAACTGGCGGTGAAGTAACTTAATTCATCGATTAGAATAATTAAGCGTATTGTTCACTCGCCATAACTAATTTGTTTACACAGTGATTAGTTTACTGCGTCTTTAAGCGCTTTACCGGCTTTAAAAGCTGGGATGTTAGCAGCAGCAATTTGAATCGTTTCACCAGTTTGTGGGTTACGACCTGCACGAGCAGCACGCTCACGTACAGAGAAAGTACCAAAACCAACAAGTGCAACTGAGTCGCCATCTTTTAGCGCGCCAGATACAGATTCGATGAATGAATCTAGTGCACGACCTGCAGCCGCTTTAGAAATGTCAGCATCAGCTGCGATTTGATCGATTAATTGAGATTTATTCACAATATCATCCTCTTTCATTGTTGTTATCAAGAGCGATTGTTTTTTTAAACTAACATCACTGTTTTGAAATTTTTGAGCATTTATTTAAAGCTCATATGATTATATTTTTCTTAAGCCTAGGCCCTGCAAGGGCTAGGCTTGAAAACCAGTGCTTAACTTATCATACCGTTTAGATTTGAAAAGCCCCTAAAAGCACTTTTTTTGGCTTTTTTACTGCTTTTTCGGTGTTTCGACTGAAAAACTATCAACTGGATGCACTAAAGCAAGCTTTAATACCTCATCAATCCATGTAACTGGGTGAATATCAAGACCCGCCAATACATTGTCAGGTATCTCTTTTAAGTCACGTTCGTTAATTTTTGGAATGATGACCGTTTTAATCCCACCACGGTGAGCCGCTAATAATTTCTCTTTTAAACCACCAATAGGCAATACTTCACCACGTAAGGTAATTTCACCTGTCATGGCTACATCAGAGCGCACCGCATTACCGGTTAAGCTTGAAACCAAACACGTTACCATTGCAATACCGGCACTTGGGCCATCTTTAGGTGTTGCACCCTCAGGTACGTGTACGTGAATATCGCGCTTTTCATAAAAGTCGCTATTAATACGCAGCTCATCAGCACGATTACGCACAACGGTCATTGCCGCTTGAATCGACTCTTGCATTACATCGCCTAACGAGCCGGTGTAAGTCAATTTGCCTTTACCTGGTACTGCAGCACATTCAATCGTGAGTAAGTCACCACCGACTTCTGTCCATGCTAGGCCTGTAACTTGGCCAATACGGTCGCCATCTTCTGCTTTACCGTAATCAAAGCGCTGCACACCTAAGTATTCTTCAAGGTTATCTGCATCAATTGTCACTGTTTTAGTGTCTTTTTCGATTAAGATATTTTTAACCGCTTTACGACATAGCTTAGATACTTCACGCTCTAAATTACGCACGCCCGCTTCACGAGTGTAATAACGGATAATACCAATGATAGCACTGTCGGCAATTTCAACTTCTTTAGCTTTTAAACCATTACGCTTAATTTGCTTAGGAATTAAATGTTCTTTAGCAATATTTAGCTTTTCGTCTTCGGTGTAACCCGATAATCGAATCACTTCCATGCGGTCTAATAAAGGACCTGGAATATTAAAGCTGTTTGAGGTTGCAACAAACATCACATCAGATAAGTCGTAATCAACTTCTAAGTAATGGTCCGCAAAGTGACTGTTTTGCTCAGGATCCAATACTTCTAACAATGCTGATGCAGGGTCACCGCGCATATCTGCTGACATTTTGTCAATTTCATCTAACAAGAATAATGGGTTTTTAACGCCCACTTTAGTCATGTTTTGAATTAACTTACCAGGCATAGAGCCAATGTAAGTACGACGATGCCCACGAATCTCAGCCTCATCGCGTACACCACCGAGTGCCATACGAACGTATTTACGACCCGTTGAACGCGCAATAGACTGTCCAAGTGATGTTTTACCTACACCTGGCGGTCCAACTAAACATAAGATTGGCCCTTTAAGTTTATTTGTGCGCTGTTGTACTGCGAGGTACTCAATAATGCGCTCTTTGACTTTATCAAGGCCGTGGTGGTCGCTATCTAATATTTTTTGCGCGCCGGCTAAGTCTTTTTTCACCTTGGAGCGTTTTTTCCACGGTACGTTAATTAACGTATCTATGTATGAGCGAACAACACTGGCTTCTGCCGACATTGGCGACATCATTTTAAGCTTATTTAACTCAGCTGTGGCTTTTTCTTTCGCTTCTGATGGCATGCCAGACTCTTCAATACGCTTTTTCAACGCTTCAAATTCATCCGGTACGTCATCAATTTCACCCAACTCTTTTTGAATCGCTTTCATTTGCTCATTGAGGTAATACTCACGCTGCGATTTTTCCATTTGCTTTTTAACGCGGGTGCGAATTTTCTTCTCAACTTGCAATAAGTCTATTTCACCTTCCATCAGCGCCATTAAGTACTCTAAACGTTCTGTAACGCTAGATATTTCAAGTACTTTTTGTTTTTCAGGCACTTTCAATGGCATATGTGCAGCCATGGTATCAGCAAGGCGCGCTGGCTCATCAATACCAGAGACCGAGGTCATGACTTCAGGTGGAATTTTTTTATTTAATTTTACATAGCCTTCAAACTGGCTCAATGCACTACGAATAAAGATATCTTGTTCTTGTTCGTTCACTGAATCCGATTCAATGAACTGTGCATTAGCAACGAAAAAGTCTTCGTTATCAACAAACTCTTCGATATTCGCACGTTGTGTGCCTTCAACTAATACTTTTACTGTACCATCGGGTAGCTTTAATAATTGAAGTACAGTCGCAATTGTCCCAACACGATAAATATCGTCTTTCTCAGGCTCATCTACAGTTGCATCTTTTTGTGCAACTAAGAAAATTTGTTTGTCTTTATCCATTGCCGCTTCAAGGCATTTTATTGATTTTTCACGGCCTACAAAAAGCGGGATCACCATGTGTGGATACACCACCACATCGCGCAGTGCTAGCACAGGGATTTCGACTCGATCGTTTCTCTCAAGCGTCATTGTATTTTCTCTTTGCACTTCATTTATTTAAAGATTACTCAAGTATATGGGGATAACCTAATTAAAGTTCAACAATTTTTGTTAACTCGATTAAATTAATTATAAAAAAAGGAGCCATTGGCTCCCTTTTTTTATAATTCGCTCAGAATTTAATCTGCCGCAGCATGTTCTTGATTACTGCTGTCATAAATTAAGATAGGATCAGACTCACCTTTAATAACGGTTTCATCAACAACCACTTTGCTAACGTTATCAATTGAAGGCAGCTCATACATAGTATCAAGCAATACACCTTCTACGATTGAACGTAAGCCACGCGCACCGGTTTTACGTTCCATTGCTTTATGAGCAATAGCACGCAGTGCGTCATCACGAAACTCAAGCTCAACATCTTCCATACCAAACAATACTGAAAACTGTTTAGTAATGGCGTTTTTAGGCTCACTTAGAATTTGTACCAGCGCGGCTTCATCAAGTTCTGTCAGTGTTGCAACCACAGGTAAACGTCCAATAAACTCTGGAATTAAACCATATTTTACTAAATCTTCTGGCTCAACATCTTTAAATGTTTCACTCAGAGAACGGCTCGCCGCCGACTCTTTAACGTCAACACCAAAACCAATACCGGTGTTTTTGTGGCTACGCTGTTCAATAACTTTATCAAGACCAGCAAATGCACCACCACAAATAAACAGTATTTTAGAAGTGTCTACTTGCAGGAACTCTTGCTGTGGATGTTTACGTCCACCTTGTGGCGGAACAGAAGCCACTGTACCTTCAATCAGTTTAAGTAAGGCTTGTTGTACACCTTCACCTGATACATCACGTGTGATTGATGGGTTATCTGATTTACGAGAAATTTTGTCAATTTCATCAATGTAAACAATACCACGTTGTGCTTTTTCTACGTCGTAGTCACATTTTTGTAAAAGCTTTTGAATAATGTTTTCAACATCTTCACCTACATAACCGGCTTCGGTTAGTGTGGTGGCATCGGCCATAGTAAACGGCACATCAAGTAAACGAGCTAACGTTTCAGCTAATAATGTTTTACCACTCCCGGTTGGGCCAATTAATAAAATATTACTTTTACCTAGTTCAACGTCTTGTTTAGTTGATTGATTGCGTAAACGCTTGTAGTGATTGTAAACCGCTACAGACAATACTTTCTTCGCATGGTCTTGACCAATAACGTAGTCGTCTAAGTGGTTACGAATTTCTTTTGGCACAGGTAATTTGTCAGCGGCATCATGCTTAGGCGCGATGTCTTTAATTTCTTCCCTGATAATATCATTACACAGCTCTACACATTCATCACAAACGTATACTGAAGGTCCTGCAATTAATTTTCGAACTTCATGCTGGCTTTTGCCACAAAAAGAGCAGTATAACAATTTATTACTTTTGTCGCCGTCTGTAGGAGTGTCAGACATTCAGCTACCTCATTTTATTACGTTGGCCACCAAAGTCTTGGTGGCTATTTTAACACGCTTTAACTATACCAAAATTTAGTGTTTTTCGCATAGTAACTCTCATTAGCAAGCATCACTGCTTGCAGGCATACTTACTTGCTACCGCGATTAGTAAATACTGAGTCAACAATACCGTAATCTACAGCTTGGCTTGCACTCATAAAATTGTCACGGTCTGTATCGCGTGAAACAACGTCAAGCGGTTGGCCAGTATGCTCAGCCATTAAGCGATTTAATTTGTCTTTAATAGACAGGATTTCTTTCGCGTGTATTTCAAAATCAGATGCTTGACCTTGGAATCCACCTAACGGTTGGTGAATCATCACGCGTGAATTTGGTAAACAAAAACGTTTACCCTTCGCGCCACCAGACAGTAAAAATGCGCCCATGCTAGCCGCTTGGCCTACACAGATTGTGCTTACGTCTGGTTTAATGAAGTTCATTGTATCGTAAATAGCCATTCCCGCAGTGACAGAGCCACCCGGTGAATTGATATATAAGAAAATATCTTTTTCTGGGTTCTCTGATTCTAAAAATAGCATTTGCGCTAAGATCAGGTTTGCCATGTTGTCTTCAACTTGGCCCGTTAAAAAGATAATACGCTCTTTTAATAGTCTCGAATAAATATCAAACGAGCGCTCGCCTTTAGCTGTTTGCTCAACAACCATAGGGACTAATGCGTTTAGGGGATCTGTCATACCAGTGTTCATACTTATTTAATTCCTTATGCGCTTATACTTATTCTAAGAAAAGCATAATGATCATTTTTAGCTAATTAAGAACCACAAACTAAAATGGCCCGGGCACACTGCATAAACAGAGTAACACGAGCCATTTAATCGTTAGCGAGCGCTTAAGTCAATGACTTATTATGCACCTTGCTGTGGATTCATGATGTCATCAAATGCTTTTTCAACATCAGTCACAGTTGCTTTAGCCAAAATAGCTTCAACAGCTTGCTCTTCCATTGCTACATTACGCATTTGCTGCATTAGTTGATCATTTGCTTTGTAGTATTCTACTACTTCAGTTGGATCTTCGTATGCAGAAGCTACAGTAGCAATTAATGCTTCAACTTTAGCGTCATCAACTTTGATGTCGTTTGCTTTGATCACTTCGCCTAATAATAGGCCAGTTTTAACTCGTGTAACTGCTTGTTCGTGGAACAATTCAGCAGGAAGCTCTGGCATGTTTTGACCATTGCCACCAAAACGTTGAGCAGCTTGCTGACGTAATGCGTCAACTTCTTGGTCGATTAATGCTTTAGGCACTTCAACTTCGTTTTGCTCTAAAAGACCTTTGATTGCTTGGTCTTTAACGTTAGCTTTAACCGCTTGGTCTAGCTCACGCGTCATATTCTTTTTAACTTCTTCTTTAAGAGCGTCTACGCCGCCTTCGGTAACACCGAATTTAGTTGCAAACTCATCGCTTAATTCAGGTAATTCTTGCGCTTCAACTTTTTTCACTGTGATAGTGAATTGAGCCGCTTTACCTTTTAAGTTTTCAGCATGGTAATCTTCAGGGAAAGTTACATCAGCAACCACTTCTTCGCCTGCTTTTTTGCCAACGATGTTATCTTCAAAACCTGGGATCATACGACCTTGGCCAAGTTCTAATGGGAAGTCTTCAGCTTTGCCGCCTTCAAATTCTTCGCCGTCGATAGTACCAACGAAATCAACCGTTACACGGTCGTTTGCGCCAGCTGCTGCATCAACATCAGCCCAAGAAGCGTGTTGCTTACGAAGTGTTTCTAGCATGTTTGCTAAATCTTCGTCAGTAACTTCTACCGCTGGTTTTTCAACAGCAATTTTCTCTAAACCTTGAACTTCAACTTCAGGATAAACTTCAAATGTTGCTGAGAATTCTAAATCTTTACCTGCTTCAAGTGCTTTAGGAGCAAATGTTGGTGCGCCTGCAGGGTTAATTTTTTCAGCAACAATTGCTTCAATGTAATTACGTTGCATTACTTCGCCAGCAACTTCTTGACGAACAGCTGGTCCGAAACGCTTGTTGATTACTGATACTGGAACTTTACCAGCACGGAAACCGTCGATACGCTGCGTTTTTGACAGTTGTTGTAAGCGTTTTTTTACTTCGGTCTCAACGTTCTCTGCAGGAACGGTGATGGTCAGACGGCGCTCAAGGCCTTGAGTCGTCTCAACAGAAACTTGCATGATTTACCTCAATATTCAATTTTGGCGACTGTTCGCCTTCCTTACAAACAAAGTAATCTATAGGCGTCTTGATAAAATTCAAGCTTTGGGGCTTAAAAAAATCCGTCGCTACCAGGAGATACCATTGCTGCTCTGCCCTTAGGGCACTATATTATTAAACAAATAGACGCGGCATTATAACCTAATATTTATGATAGTCGAGTGTAGGGGGCAATTATTTGGGGTAGATCAGGGTAGATAACGACTAAGCGAATAAAAAACAGACTAATTAAGTGAAAATACGATAAATAAAGAAAAAATTAAGAGTGTTGTGTAATAAAAGTAGAATTTAGATGTGTTTTACTTAGGGGAAAATGGTCGGCGATGCAGGATTTGAACCTGCGACCCCTTGGACCCAAACCAAGTGCGCTACCAAACTGCGCTAATCGCCGATATAACTTTTCTTGAATACTTAAATGTTGGATTTAAGACCACTTATAAGAAAGTGGTCGGCGATGCAGGATTTGAACCTGCGACCCCTTGGACCCAAACCAAGTGCGCTACCAAACTGCGCTAATCGCCGATATTCTTTTTGTAAATTGGGGTGACTGATGGGGCTCGAACCCACGACAACCGGAATCACAATCCGGGGCTCTACCAACTGAGCTACAATCACCACGGCATTACAGTGTTTTCAAAATGGCGCACCCAGAAGGATTCGAACCTTCGACCGACGCCTTAGAAGGGCGTTGCTCTATCCAGCTGAGCTATGGGCGCATCGAAAACTTCATAGTTCACTAGTAAGTTAAATTGTTATGAATAAACATAAAAAATGGTCGGCGATGCAGGATTTGAACCTGCGACCCCTTGGACCCAAACCAAGTGCGCTACCAAACTGCGCTAATCGCCGATACTTACTATTGTCTGCGAGTGACCTCGTTGACAACGGGGTGCATAATAGTGATTTGACTGGGTTAGGTCAAACGTTTTTTTAAGAAAACAAATCAATTGCTCATTTTTAGTTCATAATGGTCAAATATTACGATACAGGGATAAAATTTAAACTCTTTTTTATAATTCGAGCGCTTATACTTTAAAAGCAACTTGGCGCTTAACCGCTTTTCTGCGAAAATAGTCGCCATATTAAAAAATGAGTAAGATAAAGGTGTTTTCTTTATCGGCATTTTAACCCCTATATATGCATTCGTTTTTTAAATGTATCGGTATCAAGTTAATTAACCTAATTAAAGGTCACCCATGACGGCAAACATCATTGATGGTAAAGCAGTAGCAAAACAAGTACGTAGCGCAGTGGCTGAACGAGTTTCAGAACGTGTTGCACAAAACCTTAGAGCCCCAGGATTAGCTGTGGTACTTGTTGGACAAGATCCAGCAAGCCAAGTTTACGTTGGTTCAAAACGTAAAGCCTGTGAAGAGGTTGGTTTTATTTCTAAGTCATTCGACTTACCAGCAGACACCACAGAGCAAGCGCTATTAGCATTAATTGATGAGTTGAATGTTGATGGTGAAATTGATGGTATTTTAGTGCAGCTCCCTTTACCAGAGGGCTTAGATGCAGAAAAAATTCTTGAGCGTATTACTCCACACAAAGACGTTGATGGTTTTCACCCTTATAATATTGGCCGATTAGCACAGCGTATGCCTGCTCTTCGTCCATGTACACCTAAGGGTATTATTACTTTACTAGATTCAACCGGCGTACGTTACAAAGGCATGCATGCTGTGGTTGTTGGTGCCTCTAATATTGTGGGTCGACCTATGTCACTTGAGCTGTTACTCGCCGGATGTACCACCACTGTTTGCCATAAGTTTACCCAAGATTTAGAAACGCATGTACGTCGTGCTGACTTACTGGTTGTAGCAGTGGGTAAACCTGAATTTATTCCGGGTGATTGGATAAAAGACGGCGCCATTGTTATTGATGTAGGTATTAACCGTTTAGACAACGGTAAATTAGTGGGTGATGTAGAGTACGCAGTTGCAGAGCAAAAAGCTGACTTTATTACCCCTGTACCAGGCGGTGTGGGCCCAATGACGGTTGCCAGCTTAATTGAAAATACGCTAGAAGCGTGTGAAAAATATCACAGCTAATAAACAAAAAATAAAGTAATGAAGAGCCCGCTTAATTGCGGGCTTTTTGTATCATCATTCTTCGTTTTATTAATGCCAAGCCTTGTGGCAATACCGAAAATACGATCATTAATAACATAATCGCGTACTGCCAACTTTCATATTGTTCGTTAATCAATAACCCTGCACATAAAATGCCGGCAATTGGGTTAGCTATAGTGCCAAAAGTAAATTCAACCACTGTCATTCGCCCTAATAACCAAACATACAAAATATAGGCTAAAGCAGTGTTAGGCACCACTAGCCAAAATAACGCCAGCCATTGGGTGATATTTATTGATGCAGTTAAAAATTGATACTGCTGGGGAGCAAAATAAAAAGCCTGTATTGCAGCAGCAATCGCTAGCAAACTGCCACCAATGATTAATTGCCACGTAAGTACCGTCCACCAGTGTACTTTAGCGGTCACTTTTTTTACCAGCGTACTGCCTATAACAATAGTCAATAGCGCCCCTATCAGTGCCACTACTCCCAATAAATTAAGTGCAATATGTTGTGGGTCAAATAAGCGCCATGCTAAAACCACTAAAGCAAGGGCACAAAATCCTTGCACTAACGCTGGCTGTTGTCGTTTAACAAGCCAGGCATACAATAATGCCACTACCGGTACAGACACCATACCGACACCTGCAATCGCAGCAGGTAAATTAATCGCCATTACAAAAATAAAACTAAAAAACAACGCAATATTGATTGCGCCTATTAGAAAAATGCCTGGCCACTGTTTAGCCGTTGGCCAAGAAGGTTTAAATAACAACAATAATAAACCAGCAGGGAGTGCACGTATGGCTCCTAGCAAAATTGGCGGCCACTCTGGGGTTGCGTATTTAGTTACCGCATAAGTCGTTCCCCATAAAAAAGCTGGGATCATGGCAAGTAAAATATTCATTAATTTTCCATTTTTAAATTGATGAATGCGAGTTTAAAACCTCAACTATAATTGAGGTCAACAATATCAATTTTATTAAAAGCATAATCAATCTAATGCAATTGATATAACCAAAAAAGGGTTACCCTATGGCAACCCTTTTTTTGTGTTCAGCGCGTTATGGCTAAATCCGCAAAGCTCAACAAACCTTAAGCTTTACGCCACGTTGTTTTTCCCGCTGAATCTTCAAGTACTACACCTAACGCATTTAGAGCATCGCGAGCTTCATCTGCTGCAGCCCAATTTTTACTGGCACGTGCGTCATTACGTTTTACAATCAGTGCCTCAATTTCAGCCACTTCATCGTCGTTTTGACCGCCTTGTAAAAATGCCTCTGGTGCTTGTTGAGCAATACCAAGTATTTCACCTAAGCTACGTAGAATAAAGGCTAAATGTCCTGCTTTTTCGCTATCACTGTCTTTTACACGATTTAGCTCTTTAGCAACTTCAAACACAACCGGTAATGCTTCTGGCGAATTAAAGTCATCATTCATGGCTTTTCTAAACTTAGCCACATACTCATTACCCTCAAGCTCACATTCAACTGGCTCAACGCCACGTAATGCGGTGTAAATACGCTCAAGAGACGAACGTGCTTGGTCTAAGTTTTCTTGAGAGTAATTGAGCTGACTGCGGTAATGACCTGATATTAAAAAGTAACGAACCGACTCTGCGTCATATTGTTTTAATACCTCACGAACGGTAAAAAAGTTATCTAACGATTTAGACATCTTCTCTTTATTCACTTGTACCATACCGGTGTGGATCCAAGTATTTACATACTGGCCATTATTTGCACAACATGATTGCGCGATTTCGTTTTCGTGGTGCGGGAACTGTAGGTCTGAACCACCACCATGAATATCAAAATGCTCACCTAAATGCTTAGAGCTCATTGCTGAACATTCTATGTGCCAACCAGGGCGACCCTCACCCCAAGGTGATGACCACGACGGCTCCCCTGCTTTGGCTTTTTTCCATAAAACAAAATCAAGAGGATCGTCTTTATCTTGAGCTACTTCAACACGCGAACCTGATTGCAACATGGTTAAATCTTGTTGCGAAAGAGCTCCGTATTGCTCAAAGGTAGAAACATCAAATAAAACGTCGCCATCGGCTGCAACATAAGCGTGGCCTTTGGCAATCAAACGCTCAACCATAGCAATAATTTCATCCATGTGGCCGGTTACGGTTGGCTCTATATCAGGACGTAGCATATTTAAACTGTCAAAGTCTTCATGCATGGCTTTAGTCATACGAACGGTTAAGTCGTTAATCGCCTCACCGTTTTCATTTGCGCGCTTGATAATTTTATCATCAACATCGGTAATATTACGTACATACTTTAAATCGTAACCTAAGTGGCGAAGGTAGCGAACAATTACATCAAAACCCACAAATGTGCGTGCATGGCCAATGTGACAGTAATCATAAATGGTGATACCACACACATACATGTCGATTTTTCCATCGACCATAGGTTTAAACTCTTCTTTTTGGCGTGTCAGTGTGTTGTATATTTGTACCATTTAGTTGCTTTCCTTCACGATTAACAGAAAAGCTATGTTACCACTTGCTAAGCACGGGCTCTAGCGGTTTATAACAAACCTAACATCTACTTTGTTAATCTGAGTCAACTACGATAAAATAGCGCCAATATTTAAACTAGCTATAGGAAACCTCATGGTTGTTCTACACACAAACTTTGGTGATATCACCATTAAAATGCACGAAAGCGAAGCTCCAAATACAGTAAAAAACTTTTTAGAGTATGCAAACTCAGGTTTTTATAACGGCACTATTTTTCACCGTGTAATTGATGGTTTTATGGTTCAAGGCGGTGGTTTTGCATCTGGCATGGAGCAAAAAGAAGTAAACGACCCAATTGAAAATGAAGCTAACAACGGCCTATCTAACAAAGTAGGTACTTTAGCAATGGCGCGTACGCCTGATCCACACTCAGCTACAGCGCAATTTTTCATTAACGTGAATAACAACGACTTTTTAAACCACAGCAGTGAAACATCACAAGGCTGGGGTTACTGTGTGTTTGCTGAAGTAGTGGAAGGCATGGACGTAGTAAATAAAATCAAAGGTGTTGCTACAGGTAGTAATGGTTTTCACCAAGATGTACCACTTGAAGATGTGGTAATTGAAAGTGTAACTGTAAGCTAAAACCTCCTTATTCTTCACAGAATACATAAAGCGGGTATTCACCCGCTTTTATTTAACTGGAATCACCATGACTCGCCAAACCTACTTTATTGCCGATTTACATTTGAGTGAAAATCGCCCAGATATTACAGCGGCATTTTTTAAATTTTTACACTCCCATATTGTTCCTCAAAAAGTAGACGCCCTATATATTTTAGGTGATTTTTTTGAAGTTTGGGTTGGTGACGATTATGTTAGCGAACTCTCAGCAGCAGTGGCAGAACAACTAAAAGCGGTTAATAACTTAGGTATTCCTATCTATTTTGTACACGGTAATCGCGACTTTATCATGCGAGAACAGTACGCCGATATGGCAGGAATGACCTTACTGAATGAGCAAACAGTGATCGACCTCTACGGCACTCCTACTGTCATTTTGCACGGTGATGAAATGTGTACCCAGGATGTTGAGTACCAAAAGTTTCGTCGAAAGAGCCGTGGTTGGTGGTGGCCTAAACTTATGCTTGCTATGCCATTGTGGTATCGTAAAAAAATAGCCCGTGATGCACGTGAAAAAAGTAAGCTCAGCCAAGCTAATAAGCCAATAGAAATACTGGATGTGGTGCAAAGCGCAGTACTCGAAACCTTCGCCAAACATAACGTGGCTAATATGATCCACGGCCATACTCACCGCCCTGATGTACATACCTATGAAGTTAATAACCAAACGCTTACTCGCACAGTATTGGGCGATTGGTATACTCAAGGATCGTATTTAGTGGTGACCCCTAATTTTCAAGAGTTAGTTTCGACCCCCTTGTAGGGTTTTTAGCCTTTATTGACTAATTGTAATGAGACTTTGCTTTTAAGTCAGGTAAAGTAATAATAAATTGTGTTTTAAAATAGGTATCGCTTTGTGGTTCTGAATGAAGTTTGATGTCCCCTTTTAAAACCTTGGTTACCCATTGATAAACTATATATAAACCTAAACCCGTGTTACCTCTAGCTGTAGTATAAAAGGGTTCAAATATATCTGCCTTTATCTCACCATTAGCATCTTTGCCATTATCTGACACGCTCAGCCTCACCCTATTATTAGTCGCTTGTTCGACTTTTATTTCTATTACCCCCTCCTGCTTTTCATCAAAAGCATGGTTTAGCGCATTAACCACTGAGTTTTCGACCACCTAAGAAATAATACCTGGCAAGCTAATTATATGTTTATTAAGTAAAAAACAGTTTTCACTTTTATTGGCGAGTTTTTTAACCTGGAGTTTAATGACAATAATAGCTCTTCAATAATTTTTTCAATATCACATGCTATAAATTAATCATTATGGCGATCAATCGCCATTTTTTTAAAACTTTTTACTAATACGGCGGTTTTATTTAAATTAATTTTAGCCAGCGCTAGGCTCTCTCCAATACTTGTTGTAATACTTTCTAACGTTGATTTAGTCTGCCCCTGTTTCATCGCTTCATTTAATTTATTCAATGACATATCTGCATTTGAAACAGAAATAACGGTTCCACCGATAGGCGTATTCATTTCATGAGCAACACCTGCCACGAGCAACCCTAATGAGGATAGTTTTTGCGCTTCAATTAACCCTTCTTGCAGTTGCTGCTTAATTGTGGCATCAAGCTCACGATTAACGATATCTAGCTCTATCTTTTCAATATGTAATTTATGTGACAAGGCTAATAGCTGATTTTGAAACTGCTAATTTTTTTAAGCACAGCATAGGAAAGAGGCCATATCGTGCTTAGCGTTAATACTTCTAGATGCTTCAAGCACCAGCTATAAACCTTGCTTAGCTGACCTAATTTGTGAAATATACTCCCATGTACGTATGTTACTATTAACAATTGATTGCAGCTTATCTGCTGTAATATCTGATTTATTCCAGTATTCATCGATATCGAGCATTTTCATGATACCGCTCTCTGGTGCAAAACCAGGTTGCCTCTTAACAGCACAATACGCATTTCTGCGTTACCGATGACCTCTCGAATAGTATTCACTAAACGCAGACCCGAGTCATCCTCCTCCATCACCACATCTGTGAACTCCCCATCGACGCCACTCCGTGTCGATCAATGGGCTTCTACAGCCTTGACTTAGAGACTAGGCTGCTTCTTTTTTCTCAGTTCCAACAGCAAACTTCGATAGCTCGAAGACTTTCGTTTTAATGGCTGATTTCTGCTGAGATGTGGGGGTAACCCTTGCGACGATCCCAGCCGCAATCAAATCTAATTCACCTGTTTTTGCTATGCTTTTAGCCGCTGACAAGTCTCGGCTTTGGTAAGTTTCACAAGCCGTACATGTGAAATATCTGTCGTTCAATGTTAAAACATGATGTTGGCCGCATTCAGAACAAACCCCTGTGGATTTTTCAAACCTGCCAATCTCGTGGTAGAGTTTACCTTCAAGCTCAGTTTTGTATTTTGAAAGCTGAGTAATTAAGCCCATCACATTGTCGGCAACCATGCTGCCATTGAACTTTTGCATCCCTTTTACGTTTAAATCTTCGAACACTAAAATGTCATTTTCATTGGTTATCTGGCGTGAAATTTTGTGTGCAAAGTCGAGCCTTTGCCGTGAGATTTTGCCGTGTAATTTGTTGATGCGTTGTTTGGTTTTTTGCCAGCGATTTGAACCTTTAGTTCGGCGTGCAAGCTGGCGTTGCAATTGATTTAACTTTGTTTTTGACTGCTTTAAAAACTTGGGGTTATCGACCACAAAACCATCTGAGCCAACAACAGTTTGCTTTGAGTTAATGTCAAAACCTGTGATTGTTTTTAAAACTTGTTTAGCTGTTTTGCACTCAACTTCTTGAGTGATGCTGCATCCCCATTTTCCGTGGTGATACTGGATAGTTACAGTCTTGATTTTACTTGCTAGTTTGCGATGCAAGATAATGGGTATCTTACCTACCTTTGGGATACTGATAGCACCATTTTCAATGCGGATACAGTTCGAGTTATTGACCGCTCGAAAACTATCGTTGTGAAGTTTTTTCTTTTTATATGAGATCTTGTGCTTTGGAAAGCGTTGCAAGCGACCTTTAGTAAAAGCATTCTTGAGCGCTAATTCCAGGTCGCGGGCAACTTGTTGAGCTGCCGCAGAATCGAACGCTTTGATCCAGTTAAACTCTTCGAACGTCTTGATATCTTTAAGTAGTGAGGCCATGTCTTTGTAAAACAAAAACGTTTTATCGTGCTCGTATCGACGCATGTTCTCAGACAACAATAAGTTCCAAATGCCACGCGCTGTCGCGCCAAACTCAACGAGTTTAGCTTCTTGCTCTGGCGTAGGATTTAGCCTGTAGTTGTATCTAAGCGTCTTTTTCATACACTGTATAGACTACTGTATGGAAATGAGTTGTCAAGATGGAATATGAAACTAAGTCTCACTGTAAATATTTAATAGCGCTATATTTAATACTTGTAGCTAAATATAGAAAACAATTGTTAAAAGGTGATGTAGGTGATTTTGTAAAACAAAAAATCACTGAAATTGCAGAGCGCTCAGAATTTAATATCGAAGAGATGGAGGTGGACAAAGATCATATAGACATATTGCTAACGATTTCTCCCAATATCAGCGTTGCGAGTTACGTTAGGAGAATTAAACAATCTACAACGCAAAGTCTATGGTCGAGATTTAAATGGTTTAAAAGCAATTCTGGGTTAAAAAGACAGTTTGGTCTGACGGATATTTTGTTTGCTCTGTTGGAAATGCGGCTGCTGATACAATTCGAAAATACATTCAAGAGCAGGGCTAACTATTCCGATTCATCCCATCGACGACGCTTCGCGTCGAACAATGGGTTTTCTCGGAAAATTTCGATAAATAAGGTATGGCCCATTTATTAAAATGAATTACAAAGCAATATAGATCGTTGATAACTCAAAATTCGACTTGCTTAAATATTAGGAGAGAGTTTTGGAAGTGTCTAATTTAAAAATAATTTTGATACTAAAGTATGTGCTACAACAACATAACGCATTTGTAGCACTCAAGTATACTAAGCACTTTTACTTAACGGTGTTCCACTGTGAAACTTAAAGTCTTCGTCATCAGATAAAATTAACTGTGATTCTATTTCAGCAAATTCTTTTACCCGCTCGGTAATATCAAAATCAGCAATGTCTTGAGCAAGGGTTAAATAATCTTGGTAATGACGTGCCTCAGAGCGCAGCAATGAAATATAAAAATCCCCTAAGCGTTTATCTACATGCGGGGCAAGCTTGGCAAAGCGTTCACACGAGCGAGCTTCTATGTAAGCACCTACAATAAGCTTATCAACTAAGGCATTAGGCTCAAACGTTTTAACATTGCGTAGCATGCCTTTGGCATAACGACATGGCGTTATACTTTTATATTCAACACCGTATTCATCCATAATTTCGAGGACTTGATAGAAATGATGCAGCTCTTCTTTTATCAGCATTACCATTTTATCAATTAAATCTTGGCCATAAGGCGAGTTAGATTTAGGGATAATGGATTTAGTGAGTTTATTTTTAGCCGCTAAATCACGCCAATTTCCCTCACGTTTATAAATAAGCGTTTCAAACGGTTTAAGCCATTCAAGCAGTGCATCACTGCTGTCTTTATCTACCGCATACTTACGAATTAAAAACATGGCACTTTGCGCCGCTTTTAATTCACATATTAAGTGATCAATTAATATGATGGGTAAGTTTTCTTTTTTGATTGCTTGTTCAACCCACTCATCGGGAGTACTGCATAATAAAAAATTGTTAATTGGTTCTAAAAGCTGGCTATGTGGCACGCTGACTACTCATTGCTAAAAATTGCGATTATGGCATTTTAACATGAAATATTACGCTGAATAAAATAAACACTCGCTCTTATTGCAAGCATGTGGATAACTTGACTTTGTATACTTACTGAACCATAACTAAATGGACTGTATAAAAACAAACCAATTATAACCAAACAGTAATATATCCTTTTATGGAGAGCACGCAATGATACTAAATCACCTATGGGGCTTATACGCCCACCCACTCGAAGAATGGCAAACAATTGATAACCGTCACGAAAGCTTAACCTATAGCTTATCGCATATTTTGCTTATCGCTTTATTTCCCTCAGCAATGGGGTACTACTCATCGGTTTACTTAGGCTGGAGTATAGGTACAGGTAATCCAGTATTTTTAACCCATGAAAGCGCACTGATGATTGCCGCAGCCATGTATTTCGCTTTAATTGGCGGTGTATTTGCACTGGCCTATTTAGCCCATTGGATGGCGGTTACTTTTGGTGCTAAACCGACTTTTACCCAAACAATTGAGCTGGCAGCTTATACCGCTACACCGGTATTTATGTCAGCATTGGCTGCTTTTTGGCCTGAGCTGTGGTTTGTGGTGTGTGTTGGATTAGTGGCCCTGGCCTACTCAGTTTATTTACTGTACACCGGCGTGCCAATTTTGATGCACATTCCGCAGGAGCGCGGCTTTATTTATGCAAGCTCTGTTGTTACCTGTGGATTAATTTTACTGGTTATTATATTAGCACTTACCGCTATGCTATGGACCAACGGTATTATCAGCCCCATGTTTACTTAAATATTCCTTTATCATAGACGCAAAAAAGGAGCTGTTAAGCTCCTTTTTTTATTAGCCTTAAAATACTATCAGGCTAACATTACATTATTAATCAGATTCGTTTTCATCTTGATTATGTATTTCTAAACTAGATGACATCGCGTTTTCACGGATGCTTTTAGCTGAATCGTTGCGCAGCTTATCTATACGATTTAGATAGTCTTGATCAATGTCGCCAGTAATGTATTGTCCGTCAAACACTGATGTTTCAAACTTAGTGATCTCTGGGTTTTCTTGGCTAACGGCAGCAATTAAATCGCTTAACGATTGAAAGATTAAACCATCAGAGCTAATGCTTTGGTTAATATCTTCTACTTCACGGCCGTGTGCAATAAGTTCTGCCGCAGATGGCATATCTATACCGTATACATTTGGAAAGCGTATTTCAGGTGCTGCTGATGCAAAGTAAACATTTTTAGCGCCTGACTCGCGTGCCATCTCTACAATTTGTGCTGAGGTGGTACCACGTACAATTGAGTCATCAACAAGTAGGACATTTTTACCTTTAAACTCACGGTCAATCGCATTGAGTTTTTGGCGAACTGATTTTTTACGTAGCTCTTGACCTGGCATAATGAACGTACGGCCAATATAGCGGTTTTTAACAAAGCCTTGGCGATACGGTAAGTCAAGCACGCGTGCCATTTCTAATGCAATATCACACGAGGTTTCAGGAATAGGAATAACCACATCAATGTCTTTGTCTGCCCATTCACGCGCTACTTTTTCACCTAACTTAGTCCCCATATTTACACGCGCTGCATACACTGACATACGGTCAATGGTTGAATCCGGTCGCGCAAAATAAACAAATTCAAAAATACACGGTGAGTAAGACACTTTATCTGCACAGCTTAAAGAGTGAAACTCTCCATTTTCAGTAACATAGATAGCTTCGCCTGGGGCAACGTCACGAACAAATTCAAAACCGTCAGGCTTTAATGCTACGCTTTCTGAGGCAAACATGTATTCAGTGCCGTTTGCTGATTCACGTTTACCAAACACCAATGGACGAATACCGTTTGGATCGCGAAACGCCACAATACCATGACCGATAATCATGGCGATAGTGGCATAACCGCCACTTACTTTATTGTTGACTTCAGTAACCGCGGTGAAAATGTCTTCAGGGTCTAATTTTAGTTTGTCTGATTTACTTAGCTCATGCGCCATGATGTTAAGTAAAATTTCAGAATCAGAAGTCGTATTAACATGGCGACGTGCCTCTGAAAATAACTGCTCTTTTAACGACTCAGCATTGGTTAAGTTACCATTATGCGCAAGCGCTATACCAAATGGAGAGTTTACATAAAACGGCTGAGCCTCTGACGAGCTTGAAGAACCCGCCGTTGGGTAGCGCACATGGCCAATGCCAATGTTGCCTTGCAAACGTTTCATATGACGAGTGTGAAATACATCTTTCACTAGGCCATTTGCTTTGCGCAAGCTAAATGTATTGTTCTCAATAGTTATGATACCCGCAGCATCTTGGCCACGGTGTTGCAAAACGGTTAAGCCATCATAAATCGCCTGATTAACTGGCGATGTTCCGACTATTCCAACGATACCACACATGTAATTTATCCTCGCCGATTAACGGTTTACTGAATTTAAAAAGCTCGAGTTGTTTTCTAGGTACGAAAAGAACCATTCAACTACAAAGCCAAATTCTGGAATCAAAATGGAGTTGCCCCACCAATGCGTATTAGGCGCACCAGTAAAAGCATCAAGAAAGAAGAGTAACGCGCTCACGACCAACACGCCTCGAAGAGCACCAAACACCACACCAAAAACACGGTCTGTGCCGGATAATCCGGTTCGCTGTACAAGCTCACCTAAAATATAGTTTAGTAAACCGCCTAACAATAGCGTCGCAAAGAATAATATGGCAATGGCCGCCGCATTTCTTAAAAGGGGTTCAGAAATGGATGTTAGGAAGGAAGCTAAATATTGATAAAATAAGCTGGAGATGATGAAAGCCCCTGCCCATACCGCTAATGACATAGCTTCTTTAACAAAGCCGCGTATTAAACCGATGATGGTAGAGAGTGCAATAATGCCAATAATGGCGTAATCAACCCAGATCATAAGAACCAATTAGTCGCTAATTTTGGGCGCATTCTATACCTAAACCTCCTTGTGATGCAAGTTTAAGCGTGAGATTACAGGTGAGTAAACACACACCATTATTAGATTAAAAATAGCGCAGTCTCACCGTTATAAAAATAACAAATATTTTGTTTCTAGCACGTATATTCTGCTATTTATGTGTGGGCATTGATAAGTAAAGGTAGCGAGCTAAAAATGGAGTAAGGGTCTATTTAAGCGTATCAAAAATATAACGAGGTAAGTGTGTAATATCTCAAGGGTAGTGTTTAGAAATCTGTGTCATTTCAGTAATATTAAGAAAACAGGAGTGACACATGACTCAATCTTTTGACTTCAACAAAGCATTAGCTGAACTTCAATCTGGTAAAGGGTTAACTGGTGAAGATGGTGTTTTAACACCGCTAATTAAACAATTAACTGAAGCTGCACTCAGAGCAGAGCTAGAGCAGCATCTAGAATCTGATCTGCAACCAAACCGTAAGAACGGCACTAGCAAAAAAACCGTTAAATCATCTGTAGGTCAATTTGAACTTGAAACACCAAGAGACCGCGCTGGCTCCTTTGAACCGCAACTTGTTAAGAAAAACCAAACTAAGTTAACGCCAGAAATTGACCAAAAAGTCCTATCTATGTTTGCGTTAGGCATGAGCTATCGTGATATTCGCAGTCACATTCAAGAAATGTATGGCATTGAAGTATCAGAAGCCACAATAACCGCTGTGACTGACCAGCTAATACCAGAGCTTAAAGCGTGGCAATCTCGCAGTCTTGATGCGTTGTATCCATTTATCTGGCTTGACGCTATTCACTATAAAATCAAGGAAAATAGTCGCTACGTTAGCAAAGCGGTTTATACTGTGTTGGGTATTAATATTGAAGGCCGTAAAGAATTACTTGGCCTCTACGTATCAGAAAGCGAAGGTGCTAACTACTGGTTATCAGTGCTGACCGATTTACATAATCGTGGCGTATCCGATATTTTAATCGCCTGTGTTGATGGTCTAAAAGGTTTCCCTGAAGCCATTGGCACTATCTATCCTGAAACAGAGGTTCAACAGTGCGTTATTCATCAAATTCGTAACTCGATGAAGTACGTAGCCTCTAAGCACCAAAAAGCTTTTATGGCTGACTTAAAACCCGTTTATCGTGCAGCAACTAAAGGTGCCGCAGAAGCAGCACTGGATGAGCTAGATGATAAATGGGGCAAGCTATATCCCATTGTTATCGACTCTTGGCGTCGTAAATGGACGAACCTGTCGGTTTACTTCAAGTACCCAGATTACGTGCGAAAAGCCATTTATACCACCAATGCTATCGAGGCGGTTCACCGCCAGTTTAGGAAATTGACCAAGACTAAAGGCGCATTCCCGAATGAAAATAGCTTGATGAAATTATTGTATGCAGGCATATTGAACGCCTCGAAGAAATGGACAATGCCAATCCACAGTTGGAACCTGACATTGTCGCAATTAGCCATTCACTTCGAAGGTAGGTTAGATGACGTGCTAGATATTTAGTAATTTAGGCTGACACAGAATTCTGAACGCCCTCATCTCACGAAAAACACACTCCCTTTTTATTGAGTTTATTTGGTCACTTCAAATTGAGTAACTTTACCGTTTAGTTTAGTTAGCTCTTTCAGCGCGGGAAGTTGAGACTGCAGCTCATTTTTATTTAATGACGGCCCTACAAATACTTTAGTTAAAGTACCATTTGGCGTTTTAATTGGCCTAGTAAAGCTTTTAAAACCTTTCGTTTTTAGCTTTGCCTGCAACGCTTTTACATTTGCCGCATGAGAAAAACTACCAAGCTGAATGACATACGCCATACTTGTTAAGTTTTCATTAGTATTACGCGTAGCGTTATTTTGCCCGGTAGTTACTGTGCCTTGCTTTGTATCGGCTATGACCGCTTCAACCATTGCTGGCTGTGCAGTAACGTCAGTTTCAGCAGAGCTGTTTTGTTGCTCAAATGCAGCATCATCAGGCTGAATATCTTCAATTTCATCCTCTTTTAATGGTTCTGTATTTGCCACTTGCTGATCAATTGATTTTTGTAAATCAATAGTTTTGAACTCAGAGCGTTCTGGAATCGCTTTAAAGCCTTCTTTATAGTACGCTTTTTCACCATCGAGTATATTGGGAATAAACACAATTGCTGCGATCACCACAATACTTGTACCGACTAAGCGATTAATAAAACCTGAGTTCACCGACATCCTCTCTATTTTTTAAAGTAATGAATAGCGCCAGCCACGGTAAAAAATGAACCAAATACAATTAATAGTGTGTTACTTGGCTGGTTTGGCAAGATAGTATCCAATGCTGCCTCTACGCTATTATAACCCTGTTTAAAATAACTATTAGGAATACTTAAAAGTGCCTGATGTAGATTAGCAGCGCTATCGCCGCGTGGGCCCTCTAAGCTCGCAAACGACCATTCATCTACTACATCACTAGCTTCTTTAAGCACACCGACCTTATCTTTATCAGCAAGCATAGCGGCTAATGCATGAATTTTAAAGCCTTTATCTTTATAGCTTGCTAATTTAGTCGCTAAATAGCGAGCTGATTCAGGGTTATGTGCCACATCGGTATACACTAATGGCTCTGCACTTAGTTGTTGAAAACGTCCCTCAACGACTAAGTTCACTAAACACTGAGTAATCACCTCATCGCTCGGTAATAAGTTTAATACCGATAGTGCGGTTAGTGCCGTGGCTACGTTTTGACATGGAATTGCTGGTTTAGGTAACTCAAGATTATGCTCTTTAAATTGCCAACTAAAACTCTGCGCGTGCTCTTTAAAAATAAAGTCGCTGCCAGATAACACCATATTAGCGTTAATTTCTTTACCATAATCGGTCATTGTATGCGGAATATTTAAGTCCCCAATAATTGCAGGAGTACTCTCTCGAAAAATACCCGCTTTGTCATAAGCAACTAATTCACGCGTGTCACCTAAGTATTCTTTATGATCTAAGTCAATCGTGGTAATGATGCTGGCATAGGGGGTAACAATATTGGTCGCGTCAAAACGCCCGCCTAAACCTACCTCTAACAGCACGTAATCAACCTCTAAACGCTTGAATATTGCTAACGCGCCTAAGGTGCCATATTCAAAATAAGTCAGTGGGGTGTCACCACGACCTTGTTCTAATAAATTAAACGCATCGACATGGTATTGATCATCAAGCTCTGCGCCATTAACGCGCACTCGCTCGTTGTATCGAATTAAATGCGGGGAGGCATACGTACCTACGCTGTAACCTTGCGCAATTAATAACGATTCTAAACAGCGCGCAGTTGTGCCTTTGCCGTTTGTGCCGCCAATAAGAATAATTTTGCTGGAAGTGTTTAATAAGCCAATGTTGTTTGCAACAGTAGCGACGCGTTCAAGTCCCATCTCTATATTTGCAGGGTGAACACTTTCTAAATAACAAAGCCAATCATCAAGGCTTGATGATTGGCTAGGAATTGTTTTTGTCATAGCATGTAATCAGTAAAGCTGAAATTTACGCTACTCTATGCTCTTGTTCCGTAGAAGGCAAGTTCATAAATTTAGCAAGTACGCGTGCTAGCGTATCGCGCATTTCTCGACGATCTATAATCATGTCGATTGCGCCATGTTCTAACAAGAATTCACTGCGTTGGAAACCCTCTGGTAGCGTTTCGCGAACAGTTTGTTCAATAACACGCGGACCGGCAAAACCAATCAAAGCTTTAGGCTCTGCAACGTTAATATCACCAAGCATTGCCAATGATGCTGATACACCACCCATTGTTGGATCTGTCATTACCGAGATGAACGGTAGGCCTTTTTCAGTCATTTTAGCCAGTGCCGCACTGGTTTTAGCCATTTGCATAAGTGACATAAGAGCTTCTTGCATACGTGCACCGCCCGATGCAGAAAAACAAATCAGCGGCATATTATGCTCTAAACATTGGTCAACCGCGTCAACAAAACGGGCACCCACTACCGATGCCATTGAGCCACCCATAAATGAGAATTCAAATGCAACAGCAGCAACCGGAATACCTTTTAGGTTCCCTTTCATTGCGACAAGCGCGTCTTTTTCACCGCTTGACTTTTGAGCTGCATTGATACGATCTGAGTATTTTTTTGAGTCTCTAAATTTAAGCACATCTTTAGGCTCGTGTTGGGCACCTAACTCGTGACGATCGCCTTCATCTAAAAACTGTTCAAGACGTTTACGACCACTAACACGCATATGATGATCGCATTTAGGGCATACGTTCAGTGATTTTTCTAATTCTGCTTTATATAAAATTGAATCACATGACGTACACTTAGCCCATACACCTTCTGGAATTTCTTTACGACCTGAAGACTTAGTCGTTTTTGGTAAGATTTTTTCTAGCCAACTCATTTGCAACTCTCTTAATGCTGTTCTGTGTCGCGGGTCTACATGTTAACCATGCAAACAAATTTTTCCAATTAAAACATGAATTACGCTGTCACGGTATAAAAAACTGGTCTTAGTAGTTAGCAATACGAATAACAGCGTATAAATTTAGCCTCAAAATATACGCATCTCGTTACTTATCAAATATCACTATCGGCTAAAAACAATGGTCCTAGCGGCGTTCTAGGGATATTAAAATGTTCTGGATAATCAACATCCACTAAATATAAACCTGCTGCTTTTGCTGTAGCGCTCGCTTTAGCTCGCTCTTTAACATCTAGCAGCTCTTTTAACCAAATTGGTTCATGTTTATGTAAGCCAATATCCATTAAACAACCCGTAATATTACGTACCATATGGTGTAAAAACGCATTAGCTTTAATATCAATAATGACATAAGCACCTTGGCGCTGTACCGATAAATGATGAATCGTTCGCGTTGCCGTATTAGCTTGGCAGTGCAGCGCTCTAAACGAGGTAAAGTCATGCTCACCTAGTAAATATTGACACGCCTGCTGCATTTTCATTTCATCTAATGGGTGATGAAAATGTGTAACACCTTCATTTAATACCGCACCACGAAACGCATAATTGTAAATAACATAACGATAACGACGAGCAGTTGCACTAAAGCGGGCATGAAAGTCTTCCGCCACAGGTTGTGCAAAACGAATAGCAATATCCTTGGGTAATAAGGTGTTCATGCCTAATGTAAAGGCCACCATTTCACGCTCAGCATGTGTATCAAAATGCACTACTTGTCCAGTGCCATGTACACCGGCATCGGTACGCCCTGCACATACAATTTCAACTGGATGATTACAAATGCGCGACAACGCTTTTTCTACTTCTTGTTGTACACTATTTACGTGTGATTGACGCTGCCAACCACTGTAACGTGCGCCATTGTATTCTACTCCAAGTGCTACTCGCATAATTACTGCTTTACCTACTGTGCTAATCGACGCTGCATTTTATGCTATATGGCGTTCCAATAAAAGCAGCGAACTAAGGTTCCTAACTATGCGATACAAAAAACCCGTTATTAGTGTTAGCCAATAACGGGTTTTACAGCTCAGATATCCTTTTCAGGATTAGCTATTGTTAGTTTTTCAGCTTAGCTTTTAGATTTTGTGCTTCTTCTTGCACATCGTCTGGGCCATTATTAATAATCTCATCTAAGATTTTAACTGCCGAGTCAGCATCATCTATCTCTATATATGCGTGAGCAAGATCAAGCTTTGCCGAGTAACCACCACTTTGAGTATCGACATCCATAGGGTTATCACCAGCAAGTAATGAATCGTAGTCACCTAAACCGACATCCATATCGACGTCGGTGTAGGGT
Organism: Pseudoalteromonas sp. G5_S1_54_S4; assembly: GCF_054968565.1. NCBI lineage: Bacteria > Pseudomonadati > Pseudomonadota > Gammaproteobacteria > Alteromonadales > Pseudoalteromonadaceae > Pseudoalteromonas > Pseudoalteromonas sp. G5_S1_54_S4. The sequence continues at coordinate 75,408 of NZ_JBQKUL010000010.1, forward strand.
TCGTGATCTATATCCGCATCATCACTTTGCTCAAGTAATGCATCTATATCAACAAAGTCATCTTGATCTAATGGCTCAGTAACCTCAGGTTGCTCAATGAGCTCTTGCAACGATGGTGCTTTATCATCAGCTAAATCTTCATTAAGTAAGCTATTAAAATCAACATTGAATTCACTGCTGTCGCTTAAATCAACATCATCAGGTTCAGCCAACTCATTCAGTAATGAATCAAAATCTGTTTGTGTTAAATCAGCCATGAACTCATCATCTAGTTCATCATCTGAAATCATTTCTGATTCTGACGGTACTGACGTTTGCGTTAAATCAGCTTCACGATCAGCATTTGTTTGCTGATCGGTAAATTCAGCTGTCTCTGTTAACGCATCAAATTGATCATCGTCAAAATCATCATTAGAGCTAACAACTTGCTCATCTGCAGCTTGTTCAGTCAGATCTGCAGACTCTGAAATATCATTACCTAAAGCTTGCTCTATATCTAACTCTGAAAACTCATTGTTAAGTAACAGCTCATCATCAAACTCATCTTCTAAACTATCGAGGTCTTTACCTGCTGATAGAGCATTAGCAAGATCTTGCTCTGCTTGGCTGGGTGACATGCCTGTGGCATCACCATCTAAATTATCACCTTGTAGCTCTTCTGGGGTTAGTGATTGTTGTTCCTCATCAGATAAAGGCAGTTCATCATCCAGCTCTAACTCAGGATACTCCCCAAGTTCTTCACTTGGGGTGATTATTTCAGGCTCATATAGCTCATCGTCTTCTGACGATAAATCGTTGCTTTGGATATCGCCAGCAAGCGGATCATCGCCTAAATCAATTTCCTCTTCATCAAGATCATCGTCTAAGTCATCCATTGACCAATCAGGTACTTGTTCATCCTCATCGCCTGTTAGCTCAAGCTCACTTAAAAGATTATCAACACTTTTGAAGTTTTCATCATCGTATTCGTCAGGCGCATCTTCTGGGTCGAGTAAGGTTGAAGACGTATCGGTAAAATCATCTTCTGATCCAACATCAGGCGCTGCTTCAAGCCCTGGTTCGGCTTCAAGTTCTGGCTCTGTTTCTGATTCAGATTGCTCATCTAAACCATCAACTGACCAATCAGGTGCTTCTACATAATCATCACTTGTTTGTTCTAACTCGCTCAGTAGCTCATCAGCGCTATCGAGATTTTCATCGTTGTACTCATCAAGCGCGTCTTCTAGATCGAGTAAATTAGATGACGTATCAGTAAAATCATCTTCTGATTCAACATCAAGTTCAGGCTCTGCTGCAATTTCTTGCTCTGCTTCAGTTTCTGGCTCAGGCTCAGCAAAAGATGAAGCGATAGATTCTACATCTTCACTATTTAACTCTTCTTGCGCGTCAGTTAAATCTTCAATTGAGTCCGCTAATGCATGATCTATTTCAGAATCATGAACATCACTTTCAGGTTGCTCTGTATCTAGTACATCGCCAATATCTACTTCGTCTTCATCAATTAAGCTGTCAATATCTGGCTCTTCAGTTTGAGCCTCATTAGACGGTTGTTCAGTGTCGAGCAAACCATCAATATCAACTTCATCGTCTTCATCAACTAAGCTGTCGATATTTGGCTCTTCAGTTTGAGCTTCAGTAGTTGGTTGTTCAGCATCGAGCAATTCATCAATATCAACTTCATCGTCTTCATCAACTAAGCTGTCGATATTTGGCTCTTCAGTTTGAGCTTCAGTAGCCGATTGCTCTGCATCGAGTAAATCGTCAATATCAAATTCGCCATCTTCATCAACTAAGCTGTCAATATCCGCGTCTTCACTCTCTGCAGTAGCGGGTTGCTCTGCATCGAGTAAATCGTCAATATCAAATTCGTCATTTTCATCAACTAAGCTGTCAATATCCGCGTCTTTACTCTCTACATTAGCGGGTTGCTCTGCATCAAGCAAGTCATCAATGTCAATCTCGTCATCTTCATCAACTAAGCTGTCAATATCAGTTTCTTCACTCTCTGCAGCAGCGGGTTGCTCTGCATCAAGCAAGTCATCAATGTCAATCTCGTCATCTTCTTCAACTAAGCTGTCAATATTAGTTTCTTCACTCTCTGCAGCAGCGGGTTGCTCTGCAGCAAGCAAGTCATCAATGTCAATCTCGTCATCTTCTTCAACTAAGCTGTCAATATTAGTTTCTTCACTCTTTGCAGTAGCGGGTTGCTCTGCATCGAGTAAATCGTCAATATCAAATTCGTCATCTTCATCAACTAAGCTGTCAATATCGGTTTCTTCACTCTGTGCAGTAGCGGGTTGCTCTGCATCGAGTAAATCGTCAATATCAAATTCGTCATCGTCTGCTGATGTGTCAGTTGCCTGCTCATTATTTTCATCGAGTAAATCATCAATGTCGAAGTCTTCGCCCTCTTCGGCGAGCTCTTCACTGAGTGCAGCCATATCATCATTCGATTCACCTTGGGGTTCATCTGGTAATGAATCGTCATCTTCTTCATCAAACAGGCTATCTAAATCATCCGCACTTAAAATATCATCCGATTCGTCAAGATTAATTGTATCGCCCGTGTCATCTTCATCAGGGCTATCAAAATCTTGTTGCATGAAAACATCAAGTTCATCGCCCTCAGTATTTTCATCTTCAAAAACAACATCATCATTAAGTAAGCTTTCTAACTCATCTTGATCTAATAAACTGTCATCATCGAGATCATCATTAAATTCCACATCATCATCAAGTAATACGTCATCCATGTTCTCATCTAACTGCACACTTAAATCATCAAGTGGATCGGGAGCAGGCGCTTCGTCAAGCGTGGGTTCTGGCATTTCATCTAAAGGGTCAGTATAAGCAGGCGCTTGTGGTATAAATTCATCATCGTTACTCTCAGGTTCTTGGTTATTACCACGCTTACGCAGCCACATAACTACAGCAAAAATAATCAACAACGCTGGAATGGTCATTAATAAAATGAGTACCAAAGGATTCGAGAGTAATGCAGCAAAGCTAAATTCATTCTCTTGCTCTGCATCTTTTAATTTTTGCTGTGCAATGATCTCGTTTTGCTTAACGATTAATTCTTTTAACTGTTGTTGAATTTCACTATCTTGGCCTAATTGTAAACGAACGTTTTCTAACTCGTTTGAAATACCTGTCAGCTGTTTTTTAAGGTTGTTGTTTTCAACTAAAATCTCTTCTACGTTACTAACCGAACTTTTAAACTGCTGCTGAAGCTCAACTAATTTATTACCTTGATCTGTTTTAATCGCTTTTAATTCTTGTTGTAATTCTTTTTTGGCTTCATCAACGTCTGCTTTGCGGGCTTGGGTTACTTGTGTTTGTGCTGAATTGATCTCTGCTTGAGTGAGTGTGCCATTTTTCTTTTTTTCCCACAGTTCATCGTCTTGCTCAGAACGTTGCTTAGCTAATTGCGGGTTTACTCGTCTAATTTCTGCCAAAGTAGGTATTTTTAAATACGAACCACTTTGCATGTGATTTAAGTTTTGTTCTAAAAATGAGTTGGGGTTTTTGTTATACAAGGCCTGCATAACTTGATAAATGCTGACTGAGTTATCTGGGCGAACTTTAACGGCAATACGCCAAAGTGTATCGGTTGGTTTTATTGGCCCAATAGAGCGACCCTGCGCGCCGTAATCTGCGCCTTTAGGCCCTCTTAATTGGGTACTGTCTTGAGAGTAAACAGTCGTTACCATCAGTGCAGACGCTAATATAATAAGTGAAACGAAACCGCGCATGCTGATCCTTTAATGTTTAAATGTTAACGCAGCGCTTTAAAATTGGCGCTTAAACATTGATTATTCTTGCCGTTGTTAGCCACGTGGCCAACGCACATTTTTATTACAATCTATTTTTATTGCAAGCTCTATTCCAGTTACAAACTATAAACCAGTTAAGCCATAATATCCATCGCAACGCATTGAAAATAAATACCTTAAACATCATGATAAAAATGTTTTTATGTTGTTTATCAAGATGTTTACACTCTCTCAGTTAATAAGTGGCAAAAAAATGGCGGTTAAAGCATAAAAAAACGGCAAACCACTGTGGTTTGCCGTTTATTGAAATTATCACTATTTTCAGGCTAATTACATATAATTAGCAATCAGTTCTTCTGCTATTTGTACACTATTGGTTGCAGCCCCTTTACGGGTATTATCACTTACTACCCACATATTTAATCCATGTGGGTGTGAAATATCAGCACGTAAACGGCCGATATAAACAGTATCATTACCACTGGCATCCGACACAGCCGTTGGGTAGTCGCCAGCATCATCAATTAGCTCAACACCTGGCGCATCACTCAAGAGTTGCTTTACACGCTCAAAATCATAAGGCATACGCGTTTCAATATTAATTGACTCAGAATGACCAAAAAATACAGGGACGCGAACACAAGTCGGGTTTACCGCAATGGTTGTATCGCCTAAAATTTTATGCGTTTCGTTTACCATTTTCATTTCTTCGCGCGTATAGCCGTTATCTTCAAAGCTATCGATTTGCGGTATTACATTAAACGCAATTTGCTTAGGAAATATTTCGTTTTCCATTGGGCGTGCATTCATTAAATTTGCAGTTTGTTTAGCCAGTTCATCAACTGCCTCTTTACCCGCTCCCGACACCGCTTGGTAAGTTGAAACGTTAATACGATCAATGCCGTATGCATCATAAATAGGCTTAAGCGCAAGCATCATTTGAATGGTTGAACAATTAGGGTTGGCAATAATATTACGATTTCTAAAATCGGCTAAACTCGATGCATTTACTTCTGGCACAATAAGCGGCACTTCAAAGTCATTTCTAAAGTGAGATGTGTTATCAATAACGATACAGCCAGCGTCTGCGGCAATAGGGGCATATTTTTCTGATACACTGCCACCTGCTGAAAATAAGCCGATATGCGCTTGGCTAAAGTCAAAGCCTTCAACATCACGTACTTCTATGGTCTCACCACGAAACTTTATATCTTCGCCAGCACTGCGGCTGCTTGCTAATAAAAACAGCTGATCGACCGGAAATTTACGTTCTTCCAAAGTTTCAATGATTTGACGACCTACAAGGCCTGTAGCGCCGAGTACGGCAACGTTATATTTTTGCGACATATTTCATCCTCTGTAAGCACGATTAAAACAACCGTGCTAATTAAATTAGTTTGCTGTAGTAAAACCAAGCTGCGCAAGTGCAGCAAGCTCGGTGCTATCACCTTCAACCACCACGGTGCTAAACTCACGTCGGGTTGGATAATTTTTTCGTAAACTGTCAAAGCCTTTATCGGCCAAGTGACGCAGTAAAATGCCATCATCACGGCGTACGTCATAAACTAAGTGCACTAAGCGGGCTATATCTGTTTCGCTAAAACTACTTCCTAGGGCGACTTTTTTAATTGCAGGAGGCGGTAAAAAATCATCAAGCGATTTTATTGCGTTAACCCCTTTTAGCTCACACAAGCTTTGATACAACATTTGTGTACCCCGAGCTTTACCCTCAAGAGTATGTCCGGCAATGTGCACACTGGCATAGCGAACATGCTCAAGTAACTCGGTTAAAATGTTAGGTTCGTTTTCCCACACATCCAACACTAAATCGAGCTCAGCGCCTGCTTCCATCACCTCAAGTAATGCTTGATTATCAATCACATCACCTCGGCTGGCGTTAATTAAAGTAAGCCCAGGTTTAAGCGTAGTTAAGCGCTTTTTATCAAGCATGTGCAGTGTTTTATGCGTACCTGTTTTTACTAACGGCACATGAAACGTGACTATATCTGACTGCGCTAATAGCTCATCAAGCTCAACGTGCTCGGGTAATAGCCCTTGCTCATGCTTTATTGGGTCGCACAATAGTAAATTAACGTTAAGTGCTTTTAGCTTGTGCGCGAGGCAACTACCAATATTACCCACACCCACAATACCAATTGTTTTCCCGCTTAATGGGCTGGCGTTTTCTTGACTTAATGCAAATAAACTACTGATCACATATTCAGCAACCGCAATCGCATTGCAGCCTGGTGCACTGGTAAAAGCAATATTTTTTGCGTTGAGCAAATCGGTATCAATATGATCCACACCAATAGTGGCTGTACCTACAAAGCTTAGCTTATTAGCCTGTGCTAATAATTCACTATTGACCTGCGTGACTGAACGAGTGAGTAATACATCAACATCAATGAGTTGTTCTGGAGTTAATTGCCTGCCATCAAATCGTTCAACCTCACCCATATCTTTAAAGAATTGCTCAACTAAAGGCATATTTTGATCGGCAAGAATTTTCATTGTGAATCCGTTTGGCAAAATGAGACCCTATTGTAACGAACAACCGCCTATTTGCACAAACGAAAAAGCCGAGCATTTTGCTCGGCTTTAAAATAGTTAAAGGTTTACTTAGCCTTTGTATTTGCTCATTACTAATGTGGCATTGGTGCCGCCAAAACCAAAACTGTTAGACATAACCGTATTTAGTTCAACGTCTTTGGCTTCAGTTACAATGTTCAAGCCCGCTGCTTGCTCATCAAGCTCATCAATATTGATAGATGGCGCAACAAAGCCATGCTCAAGCATTAGCAATGAAAAGATGGCTTCGTGTACACCTGCCGCACCCAATGCATGGCCTGTCATTGCTTTAGTGGCACTGATCATTGGCGAGTTACCACCAAACACTTCTTGAATAGCTCCTAGCTCTTTCACATCGCCTACGGGTGTTGACGTACCATGGGTATTTAAGTAATCAATGCTATCAACGTTTTGCATAGCTTGGCGCATACAACGTACCGCGCCCTCACCCGATGGTGCAACCATGTCGTAACCATCTGAGGTTGCGCCGTAACCGGTAATTTCAGCGTAAATGTGCGCGCCACGAGCAAGTGCGTGTTCTAGCTCTTCAACAACCACAATACCGCCACCGGCTGAAATTACAAAACCATCGCGGTTAGCATCGTAGGTGCGCGATGCTTTTTCAGGTGTGTCGTTATATTTAGTCGAAAGCGCGCCCATAGCGTCAAATTCCATCGCTAACGTCCAGTGAAGTTCTTCACCGCCGCCTGCAAAAATAACGTCTTGTTTGCCTAATTGAATTTGTTCTACCGCGTGGCCAATACAATGCGCAGAAGTTGCACACGCAGAACTAATAGAGTAGTTAACGCCTTTAATTTTAAATGGCGTTGCTAAACATGCAGAGGTGGTGCTCGCCATAGTACGTGGCACCATGTAAGGGCCAACGCGCTTAACGCCTTTTTCGCGAAGGATATCGGCCGCTTCTACTTGCCATTTTGATGAACCGCCGCCAGAACCCACTAATAAACCAGTGCGCTCGTTTGATACTTGTTCGTCGCTAAGGCCCGCATCTTCAATCGCTTGTGCCATTGAGATATAAGAATAAGCCGCTGCATCACCCATAAAGCGCATTGCTTTGCGGTCAACATGCTCTTTAACATCAATATCAATTTTACCTGATACATTGCTGCGCAATTTGTAATCAGCAAATTCTTGGTTAAAAGCAATACCGCTTTTACCCGCTCTTAGTGACTCTAATACTTCTTCTTTATTATTGCCGATGCTTGATACAACACCGATGCCTGTTATTACGGCTCTTCTCATGGGTAATTCCCTTAGCTTAATACTTAATTGTGTTCTATTTTACGCGAATTTAATCACCTAAGTGGTCAGCTTTCTAGCGTACACTTGTACTCTGAACCTACAGCTTATAAATAACGCCAGACTATTTCAAAGAAAACACGTAAAATAATTAAAAAATTATCTATAAAATTGAATTGGTCATGATAAAAAACGCCCACATACACTTTAATGATTTAGGGACACCGGTTGCTAATGACTTTGATGATGTTTATTTTTCTAATGACGACGGCCTCGCTGAGTCTCATTATGTGTTTTATCAACAAAACAATATAGAGTCACGGTTACAAAATCATGACCGTGAGCACTTTGTTATAGCCGAAACCGGTTTTGGTACAGGGCTTAATTTTTTAAATGCATGGCAGCAGTTTTATGACCACCTGCAATGCCCACAAGTTCAAAGTCAACAGCCAAATACAGTGCAACGACTGCATTTTATTTCTTTTGAAAAATATCCACTTAGCGTAAATGATTTAAAACAAGCCTTGCAAGCTTGGCCTAGTTTAAGTCATTTAAGCGCCCAACTCGTCTCCCACTACCCGATTAATTTAACCGGTTGTCATCGCCTTGAATTTGCCAATGGCCTTGTGGTGCTCGACCTCTACTTTGGTGATGTGCTGGAATGTATTAATAGCATGAGCTACCCACAAAGTGGACTCGTTGACGCATGGTTTTTAGATGGTTTTGCACCGAGTAAAAATCCTGATATGTGGCAGCAAAGTGTATTTAACGCCATGGTTGATATTTCTAGAAGCAACGCGACATTAGCCACGTTTACCGCTGCGGGCTTTGTTCGCCGTGGCTTAATTGAAGCAGGCTTTAGCATGCAAAAAGCTAAAGGCTTTGGCCGAAAACGAGAGATGCTAGTTGGCACACTCGCTCAGGCTAATTCAAAACAATCGGCCCCCGCCTATTTTGAGCATCACTTCTCTCCTCTTACCAATGTAGCTGTTATTGGCGGTGGTATAGCCAGCAGTTGTATTCTTTATAGCCTTGCGAAACGCGGTATACCAAGCCACTTATTTTGCCAAGATAAACAACCGGCCATGGGGGCATCTCACAATGTACAAGGGGCGATATATCCGCATTTACAAGCAAAAAATTCGCCACACAGTGAACTATTTGCCCATAGTTTTTTATACGCAAAGCGGCTTTACAACCAATTACTCAACAATGGCTTTTTGTTTGATCACCAGTGGTGTGGTGTGCTGCAACATGCAGTAAAAAAACCATTGGCAGAGCGTCATCAAAATCTCGCTGATAAACAACTGTGGCCAGAACAGCTTATGCGAAATGTGACTGCTGATGAGGGTGATGCTATTGCTGGGGTTAAAACAGGTTACTCAGGGGTGTTTTTTGAACAAGGCGGCTGGGTTAATCCCCCCCAGTTAGTCAGTGCTATGTTAGATGCCGCACAGCAATTAAATGAGTTTGAGAGCTTATTTAATTGCCACATTGAGCAACTTAACAAACAACCCGATGGCTGGTACTTAACCACGCAAAAACAAACATTTGGCCCCTTTAGCGATGTGATTATTTGCGCCGGTGAACACAGCGATGCATTTGCGCAAACTAAAACGCTCCCTATTGTTGGCGTACGCGGACAGGTGTCACATGTTCAAGCAAGCACGCAATCACGTAAGCTAAAAACCGTGTTGTGTCACAAGGGATATTTCACCCCCGCTTATTTAAATCACCATTGTATGGGCGCCACCTTTGAAAAAAACAGTAAAAGCCGTGAAGTGACCGAGCAAGATAATCAAACCAACCGCGAGCAACTGCTGAGCTTTTATAACAACACTGAATTTGCCACCAGCTTAGGCGATATTAGCTCTGCTAAAGCCGCTGTTCGCTGTAGTTTTATTGATCACTTACCTATGGCCGGTGAATGGGTGGAGCAAACTGACTATACACATGCATTTGCTAATTTACGTTTGGGTAAGCGCTATCAATACCAAGCATTAAAAAAACCACAACAGGGCCTACATATTTTTACCGGCTTTGGCGCGCGAGCATTATGCAGTGCACCGCTATCTGCCGAGCACTTAATTAGTAGTTTAAACAACGAACCTCGCCCACTAAGCGAACGCGTAAGCCAAGCTATTCACCCAGGCCGCTTTATTGTTCGTGACCTTATTCGCAATAAAATTTAAAGGTAATAATACCTACAAAGCCCTTTACCGTAATTACCAAGAACGCAGTGTACGTATTGGCTTATACCACCGTAGCTTTGTAACCGAAGTAAGTATAATGATCGAGTAAAAAGTTCTAAAAAACGCCTTAAAAAATAGCTAATTTTAATACTCAGTTAAGTAATAACTTTTCACTAATATGTTTTTTTAAATAAGCTCGTTTAAATCCCATTTACTCTTTAAAAATAATTTCCTACCCCAAGGTCTGTTTGTACGAACAATCTTTACACTATATTGAGAAGGAATTAATTATGAGTAAGACTTTAATTATTGGCGCAAGTGGTCAAATTGGTAAAATGGCTACCAAACTACTTTTAGAAAATGAGCAAAATGTTGTTGCACTTGTAAGAGACAAAAGCAAACTGCGTGATTTAGATAGCCAATTTTTAAGTATTGTTGAACAGGATTTAGAAGGTGACTTTTCAAGTGCCATTAATGGCTGCGACCAAGTTATCTTTGCAGCAGGTTCAGGTGGAAGTACAGGCACAGATAAAACCGTACTTATTGATTTGTGGGCAGCGACAAAAGCAGCAACTTATTCTAAAGAGCACGGTGTAAAACACTTTATTATGGTCAGCTCTATTGGTGCAGACGATCCTGATGCAATAGATAGTGACTTAAAGCCTTATCTTGTAGCAAAACATATGGCTGATGAGCATTTAATTCACAGTGGACTCAATTACACAATTGTCCGCCCAGGAACATTAACTGACGAAAGTGCCTCTTTGGAAGTAACAACAGAGCGCCCTAGCGATCAGTCAAAGGCTAAAATTAGCCGCGAAAATGTAGCCAACGCATTGCTTCACGTTGCTACAAACTCATTTAATAGCAATCGTATTTTTGAGTTATTTGATGGCGATAAACCAATAAAAGCCGCTATTAAGTAAGCATTACACTCACCCCTTGCCATGCAAGCTGCATGGCAAGCAGAGTTAAAATCACTTTAAAAATAACCCTAAAACGCGCCACAGAGAGCCGTTTAAGTAAACGAATCCCTAACCAAGTGCCAATGGCTCCGCTTAAAATCATCGCCAGTGTTAACGGCAACCATTGCCAAAAGCTAAAACCCAGCCCCGCATAAACAACGGCTTTTAAGCTATGCTGCAAGGTCATAATACTTGAAAAAGTCGCGGTAAATTTAAGCTTATCGTAATGATTAATGTGTAAATAACTCGCCACCAGAGGCCCACTTGCTCCCACAAAAGTAGAAATAAATGCCGTAATTACACCCGCTATTAAACGCCCTAATCGTGAGTCTTTATTAAATTCAGGGATTGTTCCCCACAGTAAATAAATCACAAATAAAGCCACAAACAGCTTCATGCTATCAAGGTTAATATCGCTCACTACTTGGCTCGACAACCCGGCACCAATTAACCCACCCAGAGTAAAATACAACAACATCGGCTTATCAAGATGAGCAATACTTAACAATAATCGATTGGCATTAGAGCCTAACTGCACTAAACCATGAACAGGCACTACCACCGCCATAGGCATAACCGACGCCATTACCACCAACAGCATTAAACCGCCGCCCGCACCAAAAGCCGCCGATACAAACGAAGTAACCCCCGCCAGTAAAACCAGTAAAACCAGTAAAAGCGAAATTAAAGGGGAAATGTGTTCAGCTGTAAAAATATCCATATCAAAGCTCGCAGTTAATCATTGGCTCATAATACAAAAAATAGGTAAGTAAGCGACTAGTCTATTAGTTGTAAGGGGTTCGGGGTTCGGGGTTCGGGGTTCGGGGTTCGGGGTTCGGGGTTCGGGGTTCGGGGTTCGGGGTTCGGGGTTCGGGGTTCGGGGTTCGCAAGATAAACCAAAGCACAATAAATTCAATCATTTTAGCCATAAAAAAACCCGCGACTTGATTGCTCAAGTGTAAGCGTCCGGGCAATAGAGACAGGTAGCAAAGAAACAGATTTTCTAAGCTGCCTGTGCGGCAGTGAACACTACAGCTGGTTGAACGTGGTATCCCAGTATTTTCTAAGCTGCCTGTGCGGCAGTGAACGCATGGCGCTGGACGTTTATGCTTTTGTAGATTTTCTAAGCTGCCTGTGCGGCAGTGAACACTTTTAGCAAATATATTTAAACTTTATTTCATTTCTAAGCTGCCTGTGCGGCAGTGAACTTATCAGGCGTTCTTGCTGCGGTTGGTGTTACTTTCTAAGCTGCCTGTGCGGCAGTGAACCGGTACTTTTAATGCTGCTTTTGAATCTGTGCTTTCTAAGCTGCCTGTGCGGCAGTGAACGAGATTTGAACAGTCAAGATGCAATCGGTCAATTTCTAAGCTGCCTGTGCGGCAGTGAACTTAACGACCGTGTAGGTGACTTTGGCGCTACTTTTCTAAGCTGCCTGTGCGGCAGTGAACGTTGCCTTGCTCATCGATGATGACTTTGTTGCTTTCTAAGCTGCCTGTGCGGCAGTGAACGGTAAGGGCAAAATGGCGTAATTTGGTTGGGCTTTCTAAGCTGCCTGTGCGGCAGTGAACAAATACGGTTTACCGCCTACAATACCTGAAGATTTCTAAGCTGCCTGTGCGGCAGTGAACGAATGATTGAATGCTCTAAATGTCATGGTGTATTTCTAAGCTGCCTGTGCGGCAGTGAACACATAGTTACAGGCATAGCACTCGATTTAATTTTCTAAGCTGCCTGTGCGGCAGTGAACGTGCGGTATTAGGTGCGGATGTTTCCGTATTATTTCTAAGCTGCCTGTGCGGCAGTGAACTCAAAATCAGACTCTAGCTGCTGCTTCTGCTTTTTCTAAG
>NZ_JBQKUL010000011.1:0-85937 GCF_054968565.1 Pseudoalteromonas sp. G5_S1_54_S4
ATTAAGCGGTCTATTTTGAGGCAGGAAAAACGGGTTGATAGCTAGGCAAAAAATTCGCTATTTAGTTGTTCTAAATGAGAATTCTTTAACACAGATAGCGACACGTTTAGCCTCGCAAAATGATTTAGTATTATTGCGGATTGGTATAATAGCCAAAAGCCACCTTCATTATGACTCTCCACGCTGTTCTGCCACTACATGCTACTGCGCTGTCGCTAAGAAGTAGGACAGTTACTCTAAATACAAGTCAGTGTTAAGCCCTCAGTTATAAGTTTTGAAGTATTACCATCAGCATTCTCCCTTTACTGATCTCAGTTATTCTCCTTGCACCTTTAAACTAGTCCCTAAATTATCATCTTGCTGCAATTTCATTGTTGGTTTAATAACTGTCCTGTGTAAAACTATCTAGGATAATTTAGTAAATCAGGTGACATGAATGTCGAATATAAAAGCTTGGAAACTTCTCAGCCTGTTTTGTTTGTTTACAGCACTGATTGGTTGTCAATCTAAAGAAGAACAGCTACAACAAACAATTCAAGAGTCCATTAAAAAGGCCGATGTCGAGCTTACTCAGCTTGGTAAAGCACTTGATAATGGTAGTATACGTAATGCGATTATTCTTAAAGAATACAGTCGTATCCTTAAACAACAGCAACCTGAACTCAGTAAGGTTGTTGATGTAGTTAGCCTTGATGCCACACGCCAGGGAGCCCTTTATAGTGGCTTAACCCAACGCCTTGATGATATTAAGGGTAATTACTTAATTCCTCCTTACGAAGACACTTTATACAATATTGATTTATTGCGTGAAGCCGCCAAGCCAACGTTATTTTCTGATGCCTTAACCGATCCTATTAATATGCTTGCGGATATGTCGAATGGTTCTTTGGCACGAGTTGGTGCTATAAGCCAAAAAGCTGAAGGCGAAGGGGTCGGTAACCAAATGGTAGGTAATCCTAACTATGGTAATTGGCAAACGAATAGTAGCGGTATTAGCTTTTGGCAATGGTACGGCATGTACCGTATTTTGGGTGATGTATTTGACCGAGTTGAATACGGAAGTTGGAGTAAACGCCGTAAGTATAGTTACTACAATGACTATGGTCGTACTCGTTACTCAAGCCCTAAACAAATAAAAACCCAAAGTGCATTAGAAACACGTACACGACAATCTTACCAACGCCAAGGCAAGCAGTTCACTAGTCCTTATGCGAGTAAAAAAACAGGTGCATCAGGTTTGAGTCGCAGCAGTTATACGCCGCCTAAAAGTCGCAGCAGTTACTCAAGGGCGAGTAGTTATAGCAATAATTCAGGATCGGTTCGTAACAGCAGTAGCAGAACCTCGCGCGGCGTAAGTCGTGGTAAGTAAAGAATAACGTTGGAGTTAGAATAATATGTATGAATTTAATGGAATAACTATGTGGTCTTTGCAAGCACTGTCTGTGGACTTTGCAATTATCATCTTACTGTTTGTGAGCTTAAAGTATATTAAAGGTTGGGTATCTAATTTACACGCCAATGATGAAATTACCGAGCGCGATAACTTTGCATTTGGAATAAGCTTCGCCGCTGGTTTGGTAGCACTTGCGATTGTGTTAACGGGCGTGAGTAGTGGTGCGTTTGCTGCTACGTTACAAAAAGAAGCTCTGTTAATGCTTGGCTATGGTGCATTAGCAATTCTGCTTATAAAGCTGGGTCACTTTTTTCAAGATAAAGTGGCGCTGCGTAAAGTGAGCTTACATAACGAAATAGTCAAAGGTAACGTTACTGCGTCAATTATTGATTTTGGCCATGTAGTAAGTGTTGCAGTGGTTATCCGCTCAGCCCTATTGTGGGTTGCTACTGAAGGTTGGCATGGCATTCCTATTGTTATTGCTGCGTTTGTCATTGGTAGTGTGGTATTGCTGTTAGTAAGCCAATATCGCGTGCAGTTATTTAAGCGCACCAATAAAAGTGGCGACTGCCTACAACAGGCTATTATTGATGGTAATTTAGCAGTAGGTGTTCGTTATGCAGGCTTTTTAATTGGTAGTGCATTAGCCATTACTGCTGCAACGGGCATTGCTCCTTATGCTGCCGATAATATTAATGCGAGTTTACTTTACTGGGCGCTAAGCGCCGTTGTTTGTTTGGTTGCTTTCATTTTACTGCACTTACTGACGATTAAAATCATTCTTGCTGGCTGTAATATTTCAGATGAAGTGAATCGTCAAAAGAATGTGGGTGTTGCCGCTATTTCTGCAGCTGTGTCATTTGCTGTCGGGATCACTATGGCCACACTACTGGGTGCATAATCACGTGTCATCAACTCAAGCTTCCCCAAGTAAATTTAATTTACTTGGGCATGATATTTTACTGATCACTGTTATGGCCGTACTCGCTGGGTGCGGCCTTATTTATGAATACTTACTTTCTCATTATGCTGGCCGAGTACTCGGCTCAGTTGAGAGTGCAATTTACGCCATGATAGGCACTATGATTGTAGCTATGGGGATGGGTGCATTTTTAGCGCGTTGGTTTAAAGATGCCTTTACCGCATTTGCTTGGCTAGAGAGTATTATTGCGCTCATAGGTATGGGCTGTATATTAGCCATTGCCAGCATTATTGCCGTGAGTTATTCACTCCCTCATTTATTCTCAAGTATTTTTAATATTCCACCTGACGTTATTCTTAATGGTTACGTGTTTCAAAAGCTGCAAGAGTGGTCTCGCTTTTTACCTTATGTATTTGGCTTAATATTAGGGCTATTTATTGGTATGGAAATACCGCTTATTGCGCGCATTCGCCAGCATGTTTATGGACGTTTTTTAGAAAATAACGCCGGCACTATATATGGGGCTGACTATATTGGCGCTGGTATTGGCGCGGCAATTTGGGTGAGTATTATGCTCGCAATGCCAATAATGCAAGCCGCCGCTTGGACAGCGCTATTTAACATTATTGCCGGACTTGCCTTTTTATGGCGTTATCATAGCTATGTACGCTTTGCTAAGTTGCTATTGGTTTGCCATATATTACTGCTGGTGTTATTCGCTTTTATTTTGCAGTTTGGTAGTAGCTGGATGGATAACCTAAGTAACGTACTATACAAAGATAAAGTTATTTACTCTCAGGCGACTAAGTATCAACATGTGGTGCTAACAGAGCGTTTAAGTAAAAATCAGCCTCAGCCAATTACTGATCTATATTTAAATGGTCGTTTGCAGTTCTCTAGTGTAGATGAGCAAATATATCACTCAATGCTTGTTTATCCTGCCATGCTGGCATCTAATCGTCATGACCGTGTTTTGATTATTGGTGGCGGTGACGGATTAGCCATGCGTGATGTATTAAAGTGGCCAGTCAAAGAAGTCACACTAATTGATTTAGATGGCCAGCTACTGAATTTATTTGGCCATGAAGACGATAAATTCACACCGCCAGAAGAGATTAAACAGCGGTTGGTAGCACTCAATAATGAATCGATGTATGACCCGCGAGCAAATATTATTGTGGGCGATGCATTTTTAGAAGTCGAAAAGTTACTGGATCAGTCAAAGCAGTTCGATACTATTTTAATTGATTTGCCAGACCCTAATCACCCTGATCTTAATAAGATGTACAGCGATTACTTTTATAATCATGTGCGCCAATTATTAGCACCTGATGGTGCTATGGCGGTACAGTCAACATCGCCTTATCATGCGAAAAAGGCATTTTTAAGTATTGCTAAAACGGTGAAAGCCGCAGGTTTTGATTATGTAGAGCAATATCAGCAAAACATTCCTTCGTTTGGTCAATGGGGATGGACTATTGCGACTAAAATGGGGCAATCACCTAGTGCCCGTATTAGCAATATAACTGATATGCCAGTGCCATCTCGATGGATTAGTAAAAAATATTTATTAGCGAGTTTTGCATTTCCTAATAACTATTTTGAACAAGTGAACGATATTGAAGTCAATAGGTTAGGTTCTGGTCGCTTATATGATTACTACCGAGCAGCTTGGCAAATAGAAAGTGAATTGTATAAAAATTAATAAAACATGGTTGACATAATATGTCGGCCGTGCGAATCTTAACTCAGACATAATATGTCAAACGACGAAAAGGCAGAGACATGGAATTAAATGAACTTTCAATAAAATTAGCGTCTTTTGAAACCGAGGGTGCTAACTTTGAGTCTTTCTTGATTGCCAATCCAGGTGAGCAAGATGTTTTACAAGTCATTGTTGATGGAAATGACGAGCTTCCAATTTTTGTTACTCAAACACAAGAGCAATTACTATGTATTAGCTACTTGTTTGACGAAGATGAAGTAAAAAGTGAATTACGCAACGAGTTAAACGAAACACTACTGCGTTTAAACGTGCCAATTCCACTGAGTGCATTTGCTAAGATCGATAATAAATACGCGATTTTTGGTGCACTGTCGGTAAATTCATCTCTAGATGATGTTACCCACGAACTAGTGACATTAGCTGATAACGCTATAGATGCACTAGAAGCCGTGACCTTATATTTAAACGATTAGTAGCTAGTTAGTGGAGTTAAGATTATGAGTATTTTAAAAAAATTATTTACAGCAATACGTGGCGGCGCACGTGAAGCAGGCGAAGCAATTGTTGATGCTAATGGTATTCGTATTTTTGAGCAAGAAATTGCTGATGCACAAAATGCGTTACACCGTGCTAAAAAAAGCCTAACAGAAGTGATGGCTAAAGAAATGCAAACTAAGCGTAAAATTAGCGCAGTAGATGCATCAATTGCTGAGCATGAAGCTTATGCAGGTCAAGCCCTTGATAAAGGGAATGAGGCATTAGCATTAGAAATTGCAGAAAAAATTGGTGACTTTGAAGCTGAGAAAGCTGAGCACGAGCAAGTGTTAGCGGGCTTTAGTAATCACATAGTGACTTTGAAGCAGCAAGTAAAAGATGCTGAAAAATCAATTAAGGAAAATCAGCGTCAGCTTACTATGGTTAAAACCACAGAAAGCGTTCAGCAAGCGACAATGGCTGTAAACAGCACGCTTAATACTAATAATTCATCAATGACATCGGCGCGTCAGTCGCTTGAGCGTATTAAGCAACGCCAACAAGACCGTACTGATCAATTAGGTGCTGCAAAGTCTCTAGAAGCAGATGTTAATGGCGACGATTTAAAAGCTAAAATGGCTGAAGCAGGTATTGGTGATACTAATCCAAAAAGTGCTGATATTTTAGCGCGCATTAAAGCGAAGCAAAATAGCTAACATTTAGAACCATATCAAAAAGGTAACCGAGTTTCGCTCCGTTACCTTTTTTGCTTACAGAGGCACCTTATATGTTTAATTTTTTCAAATCTAAAAAAAAGCCAGAACGTCAGCTTAATCATGCGAGTGACCTTAAAAAAGGCGACATGTTTACTGTCATTGATTCGTTTGCTTATCCTTCATGGCTTAAAGGTCAAACGTTGCGCGTTATTGATGTGCAAACGTATCAGTACCAACACAGCAGTGATACTGAATTTGTACTTGAAACTAACACTGGCCAAGTGGTGTTTTTACAAATAGAGCAAAATGATGGTGAACAGTGGGCAAACTTCTCTATAAAAATTCAGCGTGATGAAGTTGAAGAGATCTTTGGTCTTGATGAATTTGCGCGTATTTTTGATGAAGAGTCATTAACACATATCACGGTACAAAATACCCCTGAGCGTTTTATGCAATTTTTAGCGAAAAGCTATCAACAAAGTGAATCGCCTTATGTATGTTATTTTCATAATAAAGACTTTCGTGGCCAAACGCTGCCTCGCTATGAGCAAGAAGGTGGTGAACCATGCGAAATGATTTGCTTAGCCTCTCCTGATGAAGGACATAGCGTTAATATAGAGATTTGGGAGGGAGGTGAAACAGAAGTCTCACTGACGTTAACTCGCCCAATTAGCGATATTGTTGATTTGTTTCCTGGAGATGCCCAGTGAGTGATGCTAAAGACAAGTGGTTGCGCCAAGAGCAAGCTGTGCGCGCCACGCAAATGGCATTTGATTTGAGTAGTGAGGTACAAAAGTCGATAAAAAAACAAGCTATCGATCAAGAGCTCACTCCCTCAGATATGATCCGTAAAATTTTAGGTCTTGATGTAAAGTCTAAAAAAACACGGCAACGACTATCGTTTAATTTAAATGATGACGAAATAGCGCAATTGGCTAGCCGGTTTGAAGTGGCAGTAGATGATAAAAGAGCGGTAAAGCAACAGGTAGCAGAGTTACTCATTGAGCATACAAAAAAGACTAAGTAACCCTTTTGCCTTCTTTATGTAAAATACTTACACTGGGGCTATTATTTTCTAAAAAAGTGCCGCTGTGAATATCTTATTGATTGCCTACTTACTTATGTTTGCTTTATTTGGCACGGCGGCAAGCTACTTCGTGCGTTTTATATATGCTTACTGGGTACAGAAAAAAATGCCACTGGAATACATTTTTAAGGCAGGTGTGTGTATTTTCATGGTGGTGGTTATTTCGGTGTTAATACCACTATTAGATTAACACCGAAACGAACTGCTACTGGTAGTTAACTGTTTTACATTGATTATCAATACATAAAGAGTGGACTTCTAGCACTGGTGAACAGTCTTTGAACTCAAGCATTGCATTATCTAGTTGTTCTTGCTCAGTGATTTTTTGCGCTAATTGCTCTGCTTGTTCTTGAGAGTGATTTAATGTTGAGTACACAACATACTTACTCGGCCCCCCACAGACACGCGAGCCAACACCTAACACCTTACATTGATAGCTGGCTGTGCAGCTTTTATTACTTGTAAGCTCATTAAGTTGAGTATTTAAAACAGATTCACTCGCGTTTTGAGCTTTGCTTGATGTTAGTGCACTACTGCAACCGCTAAGTAGCATAGTCATAACAACACAGGTAGCTGATAGCTTAATTACGGATGACAAACAACTCATAATCTAATCCTTAAAATACACTTACCGCAGAGCCTTCAAGTTTAACACATTTATTTTCAACACACTGAGTGCTTGGCGCAGTTAAATGTTGGCAAATACTCATCATGCCTTTTTGCGCATTATAGGTACTTTCCAATTGAGTGATCGTATCGCTTAGGGCTGAGACCTGCTCTTGGGGTGCGCTTTGTGTAGAGTACACAATGTAATCACTTGGTCCACCACAGGCACGGCTACCAACAGCACTGACTTTACACTGTGAACTAGTTGAACATTGTTTATCTACTATGAGGTTATTTAATTTATTTTTTGCTGTTTTAATATCATCAAGCGACACTTCTTTTGCAGCATCAACCGGTAGTTGCTGTGCTATTTTATTTTGGTTATTCGCTTGTGGTAGTTTTTGTTGTGGTATCGGCGTAGACGTGTTTTCTACCGCATTGGTTTTAGTTTGCTCAGTTTCATTTGAGGTGGTTTCTAAGCAAGCTGTTAAGCAAAGTGGTAGCAGTAGAGCGAGTAATGGAGTACGCATAATCGTTCCTGATAGTGATGAATTATTCATCACTATCATACACGGTGCATCCATTACGGCAATAAAAACTCTACTATCAATACATTAAAGCGCCATTAATGGCGCTTTTACATTAACCCACCTTGGGTTAATTTAGCTGGATTGAGTAATGCCTCTAATTCTGAGCGAGATAGGTCAGTCTCTTGCTCGGCGATATCAATAATTGGCTTTGCTTGCTGATAAGCTTGCTTAGCAATTTTTGCTGCTTTTTCGTAGCCAATAACAGGGTTTAGCGCAGTCACTAAAATCGGGTTTTTAGTTAATGCTTTATCAATCTGAGTTTGATTAACTTTAAAGCTAGCAATGGCTTTGTCTGCCAACGCTTGCGCGCTATTAGCGAGTATCTCGGTACTTTGCAGGATATTATAAGCAATCACGGGTAGCATTACGTTAAGCTCAAAGTTGCCAGCTTGGCCTGCAACCGTAATAGTTGCGTCGTTACCAATGACTTGGGCGCTAACCATTGCAGCGGCTTCTGGGATCACCGGATTCACTTTACCAGGCATAATTGATGAGCCAGGCTGTAATGCTTCAAGCTCTATTTCACCAAGTCCCGCAAGTGGGCCTGAGTTCATCCAACGTAAATCGTTGGCTATTTTCATTTGTGCAACTGCATAGACTTTTAGCTGCCCTGATAAAGCCACAATGGCATCTTGCGATCCAATATTATAAAAAAAGTTATCGCTAGGGGTAAATTGAATCCCTACTTTTTCAGTTAGCTGTGTGGCAAATAGAGCGGCAAATTGTGGGTCGGCATTAATACCTGTACCTACTGCTGTGCCCCCTTGCGCTAGCTCACAAACACGTATTAGTGCATGCTCAATACCGCTAGCTGCATGCTTTACCTGCGATTGCCATGCGCTGAGTGTTTGCTCAAAAGTTATTGGCATTGCATCCATTAAATGAGTGCACCCAGTTTTAACTATATGGCCGATGTCTGCTTTTTTTTGCTCTAAGGCGTCTGCTAAATTTGCTAGTGCTGGCAGTAATTTTTTATCAACGCTGATCGCACTACTCAAAGCAATCGCAGTGGGAATAACGTCATTAGAGCTTTGTCCCATATTCACGTCGTCATTTGGGTGAATAGCTTGGTTAGCATGTTTTGAAGCCAAACTTGCAATAACTTCGTTGGCATTCATGTTTGAGCTAGTACCTGAGCCAGTTTGAAAAATATCAACGGGGAAATGCTCATAATGCTTACCATCAATAATTTCTTGGCAGGCGAGGTCGATCGCATTTGCTTTCGTTTTATCTAAATGGCCTAGTTTGAAATTGGCTATTGCAGCAGCCTGCTTGATATACGCTAAGGCAATAATAAATTGTTGCGGCATTGTGAGGCTGCTGATCGTAAAGTTATTAATGGCGCGTTGGGTCTGTGCTTTATAAAGTGCGTCAGCGGGCACGTTGAGTGTGCCCATGCTATCTGATTCTGTTCTAAAGTTACTCATTAGTACTCCTATAAAAGAGAATATATGACATTTAACTACGCTATATAAAAAGATATGGTGCTGTTATTACTATTTACAACGGTATAGCTAAAAAGTAGAGGGCGTCAAGGTAAGTTAACGAATGGGGTTTAAACTAAAAAGTCGACTTAAACTGATTTTAAGTCGACTTAAATAATGTATCTATATAAACAGCCGGTTACAAGGCTAAACAGAATTTTAATTGTAGCCAAGAATAAATATTTGGTCTGTTTCATGTTTGTTTTGTGCCTTTTGAGTATTTTTTACATGAGAAAGTAAGTCGATAACCGTTGCTCTACAATCTGTTTCATAACTCGTTTTATCTAGGCTTTTGTCTGTAACTGCCATTGCAGCATCTACTGCGGTATAAGGTGAAATATACATAATGTTATCCTTTTGTAGTTTAGTACTCATTAAGTGAGTAATTTAATAAAAGCATATAGCGTACCAGCTCGGTAGAGGTAATTTAACGTATTGAAATTGAAGTTATTTTATTATTTTGGTTAATTTACTCACGACAGAATAGCTGAAATTTGTTTTACTATTGTGCATTCATTTGCAATTTAGGTGCACCAGCATGAGCAAACCGTTTTCACAAGCCTGCGAAAATAATAAAAATCATATACTTAAGGCTTTGCAGCCTGCATTGCAAAATGCAGCATCAGTACTTGAGATAGGCTCGGGGACGGGTCAGCATAGCGTTTTCTTTGCCAAAAAATTGCCACATTTACAATGGTATACCAGTGATCGAGAGGTTAATCATCAAGGAATAAAGTTATGGCATGATGAGGTGCAACTGGCAAACTTGCATCCGCCTTTATTACTTGACCTAAACGATCCTTGGCCAGTAAATAAAGTGGATGCGATATATACTGCTAACACTTTTCATATAGTGAGCTGGGAGTTAATTACGCGTTTTTTTGCTGGAGTAAATCAGCACTTAAACCAGCAAGGGGTGGTGTGTGTATATGGCCCTTTCAAATATAAAGGGGAGTTTACCAGCCCCAGTAATAATGAATTTAACAGTTTATTGCAAAGTCGCGATCCACTTAGTGGTATCCGTGATTTCGAAGCGATTGAGCAACTTGCAGTGCAATCAGGGCTTAAGTTACTCAGCGATACGGCGATGCCTGCAAATAATCAGTTACTCATTTTTAAACGGCAATAAAGAGCTGCATTGTTGTTTGTAAATGTCGATATGTTGGCATTCGCGTTCTAAGTAATCTGCAATAGCATGATTAAAATCGGGGTGAACAATGTGATGGGCAGAGTAAGTAGTGATGGGTTGAAAGCCGCGTGCTATTTTATGCTCACCCTGAGCACCGGCATTAAAACAGTGAATATTATGCTTAATCGCATATTCAATGCCTTGGTAGTAACACAGCTCAAAGTGAAGAGAATCAATCTCTTCGCTTGCTCCCCAATAACGCCCATAAAGGGTATTGTCACCAATTAAACTTAATGTGGCGGCAATCACTTTATGGTCTTTTTTGGCTAGCATAATGAGCAATTTTTCAGCCATTAAGGCGTGTAGCAAGCTAAAAAAATCGCTGTTTAAGTAGCCTAAATGGCCTGAACGTTTTAAATAAGTACGTTGATAAAACTCACAAAAAAGCTGCATCACTGTTGTGGTGATTTGCTCACCTTGCAGCCATTCAATGGTGATATTTTGCTGTGTTATTTTAGCGCGTTCTTTTTTTACTGCTTTGCGCTTACGGGCATTAAAGGTTTTTAAAAAATCATCAAAGTCTTTAAATTCATTATTAAACCACTGAAACTGTACCCCGGTTCTTTGCATAGCACCTGCATCATTTAGCTGAGAGGCTTGTGCTTTATCGCAAAAGTTTACATGCCAGCCTGACCAGGCTTGTTTTGCGCAGTGGGTATTAAGTTGCTCTGTTATATACTCATACACTAACTTTGGATTGCTATGCATAATACTTATTCTTTGCCCCTCAATCGGACTAAAGGGAATACAGCACAGCCATTTAGGGTAATAATCTAAGCCATTTTTTTCATAAGCTTCAGCCCATGCCCAGTCAAATACATATTCACCGTAGGAGTGCGTTTTTAAGTAGCCAGGGGCAAGCGCAATGAGTTTATCGTCTTCATAAACGGCTAAGTGATGGGGCTGCCAACCTGTTTTTGCGCTTACACATTGGCTTTGTTCAAGTGCGTATAAAAAAGCGTGTTGAGTAAAAGGATCATCGCCAAAAAAATAATGCCATTGTGTTGCGTCAATTTGGTTGATGCTATTAAACCATTGATGTGAAAAGTGGCTCATAATGCTTTGCCTACTATTTTTTAAGTGGGTTGCTGATTAATTTTGGTAATAGTGCGACAGCCATATTTGGTTTTCTGTTTTCGATAAATCTTTATGGTTTATCTGGCGCAATATATTGAGATAGGCACTGTACAAGCTTATCGAGTTCGAGAGGTTTTGCAAGATGTTCGTTAAAACCAATTGCTAAGGCATTGGCTTTATCTTCAGGCATTACATCAGCAGTTAAGGCAATAATTGGTAATTGCTCAGTACTTTTAATTTGACGTATCAAGGCGGTGGCTTGGTAACCGTCCATAATCGGCATTTGGCAATCCATTAATACTAAATCGAAGTCATTTATTTTAACTTGTTCTACTGCTAATTCGCCATTTTCAACCAGTGTTGGTGTAATCCCTAAAGAGCTAAGCATTGCTTTTATCACTAATTGATTGACGCTGTTATCTTCTGCAACCAGTATTTTTAGTTTGCTTAAATCAACATGCTGTTGCGAGTGCTTCGCCGTTACTTGTTGTACAGCACAGGTATTTAACTCGACAGACAGAGTAAAAGTGGAGCCTTTACCTGGCTCGCTTTGTACGCTAATATCTCCAGACATTAATAAGCTAAGTTCTTTTGCGATTGCTAAACCAAGCCCTGTGCCACCAAATTTACGTGATGTTGAGCTATCGGCTTGGGTGAACGCATCAAATAACTTACTTTGCTCTGATGGCGCAATACCGATACCCGAATCCTTAATAGTCAAGGTAATTTGACGACGTCTATCGGTGATCTCTTTGCTGTATGCGCTAACACTTACTTCACCTTCATAGGTAAACTTAATGGCGTTACTACATAGGTTTAATAAAATTTGCTCAATTCGCATAACATCACCTTCAAACCAAATATCGGTTGGTAATTGGTTATCAACTTTCCAGTGAATGCCTTTTTGTTCTGCGCTTTGCTCGAACATACTACTGATCCGAGCAAGAAGCGCATTCAAATCAAAAGGAGCGACTTCTAAGGTAAGCTTTTGTGATTCAATTTTAGAGATATCGAGTACATCATTGATTAAACTTAACAATGATTTAGACGCTAAATTAATTTTATTTAAATAATCAGAAAGAATTTCAGGGCTATCTTCATTTTTAGCTAGGGTTGAAAAGCCAATCACAGCGTTAAGTGGGGTGCGAATTTCATGGCTCATATTTGCTAAAAATCGGCTTTTAGCCTGATTTGCTAAATCAGATTGCTGTTTAGCTTTAACGAGCGAGCGAGTACGCTCTGCTACCAAGCGTGAGAGTGCAAGGTGCTGGTTATTAAATAACAGTAATATCAGTAAAATGAGTGAGCTTACAATGACCTGTAAAATAAGTAAAAAGAGGGTCATATGATTGTTTTGATGCGGTAGAAATTCATCTTTAATGGTTAAATCAACGAACCATGTTTGCCCTGCAAAATTAATCGTGATGGTTGTCAGTTTATTGCTTTTGGTCGGTATATTTTCGGCGTTTGAATAAAATGGATTGGTAGTATTAGCTTCATAAATAGCGATATTAAACATCTTATTTTGTGCTTGGGTAATCGACTGAGCAAGTATGTTTTTTACTAAAAATACACCTGTTGCGTAGCCTTTAATTGAGGCAACTTCGTTATTTTGTTGATACACAGGAGCAAATAATAAATACGCAGGTTCAGGTTGTTTTGCTTGAACTAACTGAATTATTTTAGTGCCCACAGGGCGATTTTTAATGCGTGGGTCGAGTAAAGTCTCACGGCGATCTTTACGAGAATTGAGATTAAAACCTATGGCAGATTGGTTTTCTGCAAAAGGAGCAATATAGGTAATAACCACCAATGGATCGTTGTTTGATAATGGCGCCCCTTTAATGCTCGGATCAAAGCTGTATGCAGTATAAACTTCATTGAGCTGTTTGTTAAAGTCACTGACCTGAGCCTGATTAATTTTACGGTTCCATGAAAATGCTTTAATAAATGAATGCTCAGCCAATAGTTGAGCACTGTAGCTATCAAACTCTTGCTTGCTTAAAGTCGGTGTTGATTGTATTTGGCTTGCAAGGCTTTGTACTGTTATTTGGCTGAGGTTTAAATTGCTCAGCAAACTGTTTTCAATAATAGATGTTTCGCGCTTAGCTATTTGTATCGCATTTGAATACGTCTCTTGGTTGTATAGCTTAGTGGTTAAAGCTACAGAGATAAATAACACCGAGCACACTGCAATAGTAGGTAATGGGGTAACATCATGGCGTTTAAATTTTGGTTGTAATAACGCCAATAAAAAGGGAGTTGCGATCAGTACGCCAAGAGAGTCACCAAGCCACCAAAAAGTAACGTTGTTCCAATGATTATCAATGCTGTAAGCAGGGTTAAACTGACTTAAAGCATAGACGCCAATATTGGCCGATATTAGGCTGACGAGAATACCGACGACAAAAATAAAATAAATAATAGATTGGCGTTGTTTTAAATACAACGGATGGCCTAGCCAGTACTTTAAAAGAGCAGCGCCAATCATGCCTTGTAGCACGGCGCCTAAACCGATTAGCAGTACTTGTTCTAGCGTATTACCAATTAAAACCTGATCAGTGATTGGGTTATCACCGGTACTTAAATTAAAGGCGACAGAGGCAATAAATAATGCTGGGATAAAAAGCCACCACCAGATAAAACAGCCAACTAGGGCAATACCTGCAGGGAGCCAGATAGGGATGACTTGTGATTGAAAGGCAAAATTAGTCAATAACTTACCAGTTGCAAAATACGCAACCGCAAACAATATGTAAAAAGCGAAAGATCTGGATGTTGAACGAAAAATATTCACATGCATCCTTGTTAAATATTATTTTTATAATGATATTTTAGTATAGCGAATCGGCACTAAATAGTATTATTTTTTAAAGTGGTAGCTGCTTTTTACTAAATGACTGTTTGAGTACTACCGTTGACTCTATATTGGCGATGCAGCTTAAGCTCCCCAGCTGGTGCTTTACAAACTGCTCATAGCTTTCTAAATCCTGAGAAATAATTTTCAGTAAATAATCGTGGCTACCTGAGATCACAGAGCACTCAAGTACATGGGCTAGCTTTTCTACATGCTGCTCAAATTGCTGTGCCGCACTCACCGAGTTTTGACTTAGTCGCACGAAAGCATAAACCAGCACATTAAGGTTGAGCGACTTAGGGTTAATGGCAGCGTGATAGCCGTAATTACATGTTCCTGCTCAAGCTTTTTGATACGTCTAAGAGTAGGGGTGTCTGATAGGTTAATGGTATTGGCTAATTCAGAAACCGACATGCGGGCATGCGATTGTAAGGCAACCAGTAACTGCTGATCTTTTTTATCTAACATGTCTATGGGATCTTATTAATTATTTTAATATTGTTAGTGATTATTGCTAACTAAAGGTGTTTTTACTATTTTTTTTGGCGTTTTACCCTCAGGGGTTTTTGTTAGCATTAAAACATAATAATAACAGGGTGTAGTTATGAGTTCTTTTACTGCTAAGTTTGACCGTTGGATAAGATCAGAGTTTGTAAGCTTAAACTCGCAATTAGAACAGCTTTATTGGCAGCAAACCGATAAGGCTAATGTTGAGGGGATTGGTGATAGCTTAAAGCTGGCACTAAAGGAGCAAGGCAATGCGCTGATCAGCGATTTATTGGCCGAAGGCAATACCGACGAAGGATTTGATAGCGCATTCGACTTGCTTGGTAATGTTGGTTTGTTTATGGCTGCTTGTCGCAGGCATGAGATCACAGAGCCGAGCAGAGAAACAACCTCACCATTAGTTGAAGCATCGGCGCTTGCTATGCATATTGGTGCCTCTATAGGTGTAACCCCTCGTTTTGCTACTGCGCATCTAACCACGCATAATAAAGCCATTAATGGCACCTATAAACGGTTTACAAATCTTGATGATGAAGCCCTTTTTTTAGATTACAACACCCAAGGTATTTTAGCGTATAAACGTGCGAGTGATGTTTTATTAAAAATACTGCCATTAGGCATTTCACACCCTGTCACGGCTGAACTACTTGAGGTGGTTAAAACGGCATTAATGGATGTAATAGCGTCGAATAACGCTTTATACACTCAGCTAGACACCGAACGTTTTTTTAATTGTGTACGTCCATATTACAAGCCTTACAGGGTAGGTAAAGAGGTTTACCGTGGTGCAAATGCGGGAGACTTTGCCGGTATTAATGTTATTGATATGCTGCTAGGGCTTTGCAGTGCCAATGAGCCGAGTTACTCGCAAATGCTGGTGGATAAATTTTTATATATGATGCCAGAGGATCAACAAATACTTCGTGAAGCCATGCGTATGCAAAGCCTAATGGATGATTTTTTAGAGGCCGAACAATATAAAAATACAGACTGGTTTCAAAAGCACGGCAAACTATTTATTCAAGTGTGTAAATTACATGGCGACACCGCTATCGGTCATCATAATCAGCTGGTGGAAAAGTTTATTGCTCAGCCATCACAGCACATGCAACAACAGCATATGAGTAAAGTAACCGCCAGTGGACCTCCTCTACCGGTACTGCTCGATTCATTAGCTAAGTTAAGAGATAGGCGTGCCGCGGCAAAGCGTGACGACATAAATACGCGCTTTGATGATTTAAACACGCTAAAACAGTGGATTAATTAATATGGCTAAAAATGATTTTTGTATGCCACAGGGTTGTTATTTATTAAGCCACTCTGTTGGCCGCCCATTAAAAACGAGCTTAGAAAATGCCACTGAACATTTTTTTACTCCTTGGCAAGAAAGTGTAAAAGAGCCATGGCAACAGTGGTTACCCGCCATTGAAAGATTTACTGAGGCATTAGGGCAGTTGTTTAATGCGCCTAGTGAGCAATTTTGTCCTCAGGTTAATTTATCCAGTGGTTTAACCAAATTGGTTATGTCACACCCCGTATTTAATAAACCACAGTGTACAGTATTAATGGCGCAGGCTGATTTTCCCAGTATGGGGTTTGTAATGCAAAAAGCACTGCCTGAATGTGCAAAAATACGCTACATCCCTGAGCATGAAGACTTGAGTGATAGACAGGTATGGCAGCGATATTTAACTTCAGAGATTGATGGGGTCTTTGTTAGCCATGTTTATTCTAATACGGGTGTACAAGCTCCCATAAACGATATTGTGGCGCTGAGTAAAGTCACGAATACACTCTCAATAATTGATGTGGCGCAATCGGCAGGGGTTATCCCTGTCGATCTAACGGCGTTAAATGCTGACTTTATGATTGGTTCAAGTGTGAAGTGGCTATGCGGAGGGCCAGGTGCGGCCTATTTATGGGTAAATCCAAAGCAAATAACACAATGTGAACCAAAAGATATTGGCTGGTTTTCACATCAAAACCCATTCGAGTTTGATATTTCGCATTTTCAATATAACGCTAAAACACTTAGATTTTGGGGCGGTACGCCCTCGGTACTTCCTTATATCATTGCCGCTCATAGTATTGAATATATTGTTGAATTTGGCGTTGAACAAGTGAGATCGCACAACTTGATGTTACTTGAGTTAATTCAGCAGCAATTGGGCGCTTTTTTAATGTCACCTAGCGCTAAAGAGCAATGTAGTGGCACTGCTATTTTGCAGTTTTCTGAGCATCAGCAAAGTGTATTAACGGCATTAGAGGCTGCAAAAATAAGTGTTGATGTGCGTAAACTCGGCATCCGTGTTTCACCTCACATATATAATACAAAGTCAGAGATACAAACATTTATTGATGTTGTGAAGCACATACTTAAGGTTGCTGACTAAGCTGCTGTTTTTTTTGAGTGAGTGCTTCTATTTGTTGTTGTGCTTGCTTGATTTGTGGGTCAAATCGCTGCTTAAGTGCCGCCGTTTCAGTAGTAATGGCATTCGCAATTGAGCTGGCCCCTAAGCGATTTGCTTTATCTTGGGTCATGTAATCGATTTGCTGTTTTTTTTGTGCGTATTCTTGTTGGTATTGTTTAATCTTAAGCTCAAGCTGCACAATATCACGCTCTATTTGTTGCACCGCTA
Source organism: Pseudoalteromonas sp. G5_S1_54_S4 (assembly GCF_054968565.1). NCBI lineage: Bacteria > Pseudomonadati > Pseudomonadota > Gammaproteobacteria > Alteromonadales > Pseudoalteromonadaceae > Pseudoalteromonas > Pseudoalteromonas sp. G5_S1_54_S4. Next base: position 17,268 of record NZ_JBQKUL010000011.1, read on the forward strand.
GATAATCGTCAACAGAAGTATCGGCAACTGGTGTGTTCTCAGATTGTGGCGTATTTGTTTGCATGATGTTGACGTTTCTAAGCGTGATCACTTGAGCGTCTTCAGCGCAAGGAGTTTGACTAAAAGTAGGCACTCCTTTAATGGTGCATTTATAAACCGTCACTTCATTTGCCATGCTAACAGCACAGGCACCCAAACAATACAGTAGTAATATTAGCTTCGCCATGGTTAAACCTAAGCTGGTTTAAGGTACCATTTATAATGCACTAAGTTGTGACACCATACAATTTGTTTAATTTATTAGAATACGCTCGCGACTGCGTTATAAAAAGTGCAAATTAATAGAGGCTATTAAAATTTAGGCACAAAAAAACCACAATTAAGTGGCTTGTAATCAGTAATGGTGGAGAGGGAGGGATAGACTTACTTACATCCCTGTAATTAATCGCTGCGCGACGCTTGCAGCGGCCTAAAATGTTCCAGACATTTTATCGAACCCTGTCGAGAGTGCTCACCCTCCCTATTTCTTAACGGAGTTAAAATTTAGGCACAAAAAAACCACAATTAAGTGGCTTGTAATTAGTAATGGTGGAGAGGGAGGGATTCGAACCCTCGATAGAGCTACAAACTCTATACTCCCTTAGCAGGGGAGCTCCTTCGGCCACTCGGACACCTCTCCGACGCATTATTCAGCGTGTTATCAATCGGAAAAAACCAATTAATATAAATAAATGGTGGAGAGATAGGGATTTGAACCCTAGAGGGGCTATAAACCCCTGCCGGTTTTCAAGACCGGTGCATTCGACCACTCTGCCATCTCTCCACGTCGTGATGCAGGATAATACTTAGGTGAGTTGCCTGTGTAAATAGCAAAAAGATCGTTTGCTTAAAAAGTGAGCGTAAATGCGGTTTTTTTTGTAAATTATGAAAATTAAAGATGATTTTTAGCTATGAGGAGGGGGCTGGCAGCAAACAGATGGAGCTAAAGAAGAAACTTCATTTAGTGGTTGGGTGTTTGCTGCAGCAATACAAAAATCATGGTTGGGTGATTATTTGTATTGAATTGCACCGCCAAGTGCTAATTTTTTTCCGTAACGGTTAAGTTTAGCTAACATTCTCGCTTTGCGATTAGTTGGTTTAACTGCAACGTGAGTTGTGGCTGTTTGGTTTAATGTATTAATTGGGTTCATTGTATTCGCTCCAAGGTTGTGTCTGTTGAAAACGTGTGCATTTTGCCCGTAGGTTGGTTAAAAATAAAGCGATAAAAATTGCTGGTGAAGTATTAGTTTTTTTAATCCGAAACCGTTTTATTAATTTGTCGTTCAACTACTGGTTTATTATTTTTTGTATAATTATTCATCTGGGCTCATTGTTATGTCACTTTTATATGGGGTCTTTTCGGTTTTTTTGAGTTTAAACTGTTTATAAAAAGAGTTTTTTGAATATTTATTCAGATTAAATTATTTTGTATTAACGGGTTGGGTTTTACTTCGTTCAAAGATTTAACATGTTATTTATAGGGAGTTAATTATTTATCAGATAAGAGCAGTAAATAAACGATAAAAAAGAGTGTTGCGAGGTTTTTAAATTATAAAAAAAGTGCCTAGGTTACTAGGCACTTTGGAGTTAGTTGCGTTTTAAAACGCGTCTAACTGGGGATCGCACCGCCTCAAGAATTTAAAACTTAAAAAGAGGTGGTTTTAATATGTTGCAATTTGGGCTTACAATCATCAGTTCGGACGGCATTCTAAGTGATCTAGAGCGAAGTGAAGATTATACTTTGGTTTGTATTTTACTATGAAGCCACAAAATGCCTCTGCACGGCAAGAGCAGATCCGCTCAACAGTCTATTATTTGAGTTAAATGGGACTGGTGGGGGTAAAAAACGCAAAATGCGGCATAGCTTAAAAGCAAATGCCGCAAAGGGAGATTAATTAAAATGCTGAGCAGTTAGTGCTGTTTTATAGTAAATAACTCATAGCCTTTTAATGCAGGCACTTGCGCAGCAAGTTGAGTTTCTTGTTGTGCGATTTCAACAAAGTCATCACACAGTGTATTTGCACGCTGTTCAAGTTTTTTTGCATGGAGCTCTACTTTTTCTTCTATTTGTGCGCCCATATTTTCCATGCGCTCTTCAAAGGCTTGCATGTCGCCACCTGAACCCATTAGCTCAGAGCCTAATGCTACTAAAATACTGCCCATTGATTGCATTACGGCCGACTCAACGGCAGTTTCTATTTGTTGTTCAAACTGCTGTTCAAAGTTTTCACCAAACTGAGTGAAGCTTTGCTGGCCCATGACAAATGTACCTTGTTGGTAAAAGGTACCCTCTACTTCTTGTTGAATATCGTCCATTAAGGTAGCAATGTTATCGAGGCCATCAATATTAAATGCATTGGCGACTTCTTCTAATGCAACGCCCGCAATTTTAACGCCATCAAGTGCAATGTTGGCTACTTCAGGTAATTGCGCACGTAAATTATCTGTGTAGTTGGTCAGTGCTTGGCGCTGAGCGCTATTTAATGCTACTTGCTCGCCATTGATCGACAACTCACCTTGAGTGGTAAAAGTCATACGTTGATTGTTGGCTTTAAAAATTTCTAATTCACTTGGCTTTATACGTACATCGTTTTTAAACTCAACTTTACATTCGTCGTTACTAAATGAAATTGAAGAGCTGTTATCGTTATGAGCCATGGCGACGGGGGCGCACATAATTGCGCTAACTAATAATAATTCTTTCATGTTTATTCTCTGTTTTTTGCTGATGATAATTAACTTATAACAAGTTTGGTGCCAATAGTTTTTAGTGTTTAAAAACAGTGGTTTGTGATTTTTAAGGTGCTTTGAAGTTGAAAGTAAAGTCATTGAAAAAGCTAAAATTTGGTCAAAATAACCAATGATCAAATGCTAATAAATAAAATTTATCGATACGATAAAAAACTCTCACTTTCCACAATTCAAATTTAGCGCTATTTATTCACAATACTGACACAGAGACTATTTAGGATAGCGATGTGGCTTTATTTTGACGTAAATTTGTACAATGAATTTGCGTTGAACATTTTAATTTCACCAATTATCGCGATACAAGAATCCGTAATTGGTCTCAAACACTTTATGGAGTGGGTTGTGGGTAAGACATTTAGTTACGATGCGCTAGATGATGATTTTGTTGAAGACGAATACGAAATGGTCGGGCGTAATCAACACGACAAGAAAAAGCAAAAGGTGAAAAGAAAGTTAGAGGATTACCTTGAGCAAAAACGCTTGCGTAAAAACCTAGGTGAAGATGACTTAAACGATTATATTGATTAGGTTGTCGCTAGTACAAATCAGTGCCGACATATTAGCTTTTAACTGCTACTTAGGTAGTATTTAAAGCTCTGTGGGTTGGTAATAAAGAGGCTTTATGCCTCTTTATAATTTTTAAGCCTCAAACTTTAGCTGCGAGCAATGCTTTTTCAATTACTTTTTCTAGTTTTTCAGGTTTAGTAAAGGGCGCGTAGCGCTTAATGGGTGAGCCATCTGCATTAATCAAAAACTTTGTGAAGTTCCACTTAATTTTTCGTGTCAAAAACCCCGGCAATACAGATTTTAAATAGCGGAAAACCGAATGTGTATGCTGACCATTAACGTTCACTTTTTCTGCGATTAAAAAACTAACTCCGTAATTGATTAAACAACCTTGCGCTATTTGATTCGCGTCTCCGGGTTCTTGCTGGCCAAATTGGTTACACGGGAAACCTATAATGACTAAACCTTGACTGGCATACTTTTCGTGTAATGCTTGCAATGACTCGTATTGATAGGTGAATCCACACTCACTTGCGGTATTTACTATTAACACAACTTTACCTACAAACTCTTTAAAATCGATAGGTTGGCCTTGCAGGCTAGTAGCACTTAGTTGATGAAATGGGTGCATATTAATAAGCTATTATTTGTTTATTTGGCATAGTCTAACCTTTGCTTGGTGATTAACAAAGTCGAAATAGTGAACACTGCTATGGCGTTACTGTTAATTTAAAATCAAAAATAACCCCATACCAGCAAGTGTGGTTAGGTAAATATTATGTGTTTTGTAAGCAACTATAATGGCTACAATCGCTGCGCTTAAATAAGGGTTTTGCCAATTTAGATTAATGCCACCATCATTTATAAATACAATCGGCACCCAAATCGCTGTTAGAACCGCAGGTGCACTGAAGCTCAAAAACTGCTGCATTTTAGGCCCTACTTTAAATGGTAGCGCGCGGTGTAAGAATAAATAACGGGTAAAAAAGGTAATACATGCCATAAGTAAAATAGTCGTCATCATGATTTAGCGTCCTTATTTTTTACTATTCTAGTTACAGTGTAACCTGCACTCATTGCTAATAGTGCTGAGCATACCAACCACAGCTCAAAGCCTGTGCTTTTTAATAAAGTGGCACAGATCCCTGCAACAATGACCGTGACAAGAGTGGCTAAATTTTTAACTCCTGGGATAACCAAAGCAATAAAGGTTGCAGCAATCGCAAAGTCGAGTCCTAAATTGGTTAGATCAGGGAGCATAGTGCCGGCTACAATACCAATAAGTGTCCAAATATTCCAAGCAATGTAAAAGCTAAAGCCTGCGCTGAGCGCGTAAATTAGGCGCGTTTGAGTCTGGTAGGCGCGAGGGTGATGCGAAAAAGCAAATAGTTCATCGGTTAATACAAAGCTGACTGGAAGGCGCCAACGCATGGGTTGCTCAATCACTTTGTGACGAACCGCCAAGCCATATAAAAAATGACGAGAGCTAATAATAAATGTAGTAAATAAAATGGTTAATAGAGGGGTATTACCAGCAATGAGCTCAATTGCAACCAGCTGCGCCGAGCCAGCAAATACCAATAGCGACATAGCTTGAGTCTCAAAAGGGGTAAAGCCATTTTGTATTGCCAACGAGCCACATAAAATCCCCCAAGGAATAACGGCTAAACATAATGGCAGCATATCTAAAAAGCCTTTTAGTATCGGTTTTTTAATGGACTGCATGTGTTTTACTCTGTGTAATAGTAGAAAGACTCATCGGGATACCTTAATATTAAGATGCTAAAATAGTTAGCGTTTTAGATGATACTGTTTTTTAGGGAAGGTGCAATGTTCAAGGTAAAAGTGTGGGATGGCTTTTTAAGAAGCTTTCATTGGTTATTAGTATTGAGTATTGCTGCGCTTTATTTTAGTGCTGAAGAGGGCATGATAGAGCTACATTTTGTGATTGGCTTTTTTACTTTAGCGCTTATCTCAACGCGGATTATATGGGGTCTTATAGGCAGTAAAACGGCAAGAATATCGGCATTACTGCATTCTCCTAAGTCGGTGCTTGCTTCTTTTAGTGGCAAAAAAATAAATGATGTGGGCCATTCTGCACCAGGCAGTTATATGGTGTTATTATTTTTTATCCTGATTATTACGCAGCTGGTTAGTGGTTTAATGAGTAGTGATGGTATTTTAACTGATGGTCCGTTAGCGCAGTATGTATCGAGTGATACGATTGATTTTGCCAACTGGCTGCACCATATCAATTTTGATATTTTATTTTATGCGATTATTTTGCATGTTGTGGCTATTATTGTTTACAAAATTAAAGGCAAGCCTTTAGTAAAAGCAATGATCACCGGCAATAAAGCACTGCCAATACAAAGCTCAGAGCCTGAGACAAAGTCACCATGGATTGCATGGTTTTTATTGTTACTATTACTGATTTTATTAATGAGTACTTGGGGAAGTGAGCCTTTAAGTTATCTGCTTAGTTAAAAAAATGGCGCTAATACAGCGCCATTTTTATTGTTTAATATACAGAATTTATTAGTCTTTGAATTGCTTATGGCAATCTTTACAGCCTTTAGCCCATGCACCAAATGCTTTACCAATGACCGCTTTGTCACCTGTTTGAGCTGCTACAGCAAGTTCATCAGCATATTGCTGAAACGCTGTCGCTTTTTTCATAAAAGTATCTTTTTCAGACCATACCGCAGGAAGTGCTGATGTATTGCCTTTTTCAGTGCCTGCGTAAAATGCCTCCCAAGGCATTTTAGATAATGCCGCCGCGTTATTTGCACGCTGTTTAAATTGCTCTGCATCAAAAGGAATTTTACCCTTCAGCATGGCACCCATATCGCCTATTTGAACTGAAATCATAGAAAATGCAGCTTGGCGATACTCAATTGCATCACTCGGCTCTTTAAATGCAGAATTTGCAGATACACTAAGTGCGCATGTAGATAGTAATGCCCCGATAAATACTTGCTTCAATTTCACTTTACTCTACTCCTTTGACGATTCTTTAATTATCTTTGTATATTAGCTTAGGATTTAGTTTAAGCCTAAGCGCTGGTTTTAGTCGTTTATATCAATATCAGCAAATATCATTCCTCGACGCATGCTACGCGTTGCCAAGAACACCTCACCGAGTAATGACATAAACGCACATATTAGCAATGCCATGGCACCAACAAAACAACTACCAATAGTGACGCCTAAATTAATCGACTGTATGTGAGATAAAAATAACAGCATAACGACTGCACATACTAATAATACACTTAAACTAAATGCAATATGTATGCAGCGGGAGCGCTTAAGAAGCGCCCTTAGTTCTGTAGTTAGAGACAAGTTAAACTCTTCATCGGTGCTAACTTTTAATTTTCGCTCTAACTGCCTGGCTCTGTCTGTAATACGTGCCAAACGGTTGGATAGCACCCCAAGTGTTGCCGCAATACCTGTAATTAAAAAAACAGGGGCAACGGCTGTTTGAATGACTTTGGCCATAGTTAAAATATTAATTACATCGTTGTTCATTTATCTCTCAATTTAAATCTTTTCATTTACAATGTTTTACAAGCTCAAGATGTTTTATTTTCCTTTTAAATCAATGTTGTATGGTGATTTTTCAAGGTGGTTGTTTTTTTGTGTAATTTTAATGTAGCAATGCTGTTGCAGGCGCGAAGGCTGACGTTTTATATTTGCCCACATAGTTAAAAAATTAAATATAGTAAATACAATAATACATAACATACCCTAGGGGAAACAATGTCTAAAAATATAATTAAAAGAACAGCAATAGCTACAGCTGTATCGGGTGCATTTGTGGCAACATTTGCCAACGCAGTGGCTTTGCCTAGCGCGACAATTAATTACAAACAAGCAGAAAAAGTTAAAGAGATAGTTGCTGATAAAAAAGCGCCTTCAGCTCACATGATTGTTTTAAAAGCAAGAACCTCAGTTGATGCAGTTGTCGCTGGGACTTACCAAGTGTCTTCTAACCGTGAAGTAACGGCTCAGGTTGAGCAGCTTCAGGACATAATGGCGATTGAGCTTAGCAGCCTAGATTTTAATGCAAAAGTAATTGGCAAAACAAAAATTTTAGCACCAACTTTAATTGTTCAAGCCACACCTGAAGCGTTAGCTCAAATTGCAAAAGATGATCGCGTTGCTAAGGTTTTACCAATGTTCGACCGCGACTTACATGTGGCAGCTAGCTCTGAATATATTAATGCAAAACCACTTATTACTGACGGTATCGTAAGTGGTAAAGGCCAACGTGTTGCAGTACTTGATACTGGTATTGACTACACGCACAAAGCATTTGGTGGTGCAGGCACTGTTGAAGCTTACCTAGCTGCACAAGCAGATCCAACATCAGTTGCATGGCCACAAGGCATTGTACAAGGTGGTTATGATTTTATTCGTAATGATGCCGACCCTATTGAAAATGATGCGGCTAACTCGCCATCAACGGGTGATCCTACTAATCACGGTACATCTTCTGCAAACTCAGTAAATGGTATTGCGCCTGATGTTGAACTTTACGCTTACTCAGTATGTGGCGGCGGTTGTCCTGGCGATGCACAAGCTGCTGCTCTAGAAGCTGCAATGGATCCTAACGGTGATGGCGATATTTCAGATCGTGTTGATGTAATGAATATGTCTCTTGGTGGTGAGTTTGGTGATACTTACACAGGTGGTGGTACACAATACTTAGTTCAACGTGCAGTTGAGTTAGGTGTGAATATGGTTATTTCTGCTGGTAACGATGGTGATAATCCGTTCCGTGTTGGTGGTCCAAGTACTACACCTAACGCACTATCTGTTGGCGCTATGACTCACCCAACAACTGAAGTTGGTATTGCTGAGGGAACGATTGCTGGGATTGAGGGCAATATTCAGCCATCAGGTTTTGGTCCTCAAGAAGACTTTGCTATTTCAGGTGCAGATATTGACTTAGTTTATCCTGATGCAAACCAGGATGGTTGTGATGCGTTTGCTGCGGATGTTGATTTTACAGGCAAAGCTGTATTAATCGATCGAGGCTCATGTAATTTTACTGCTAAAGTTTTACATGCTCAGGCTAAAGGTGCTGAGTTTGTAATGATTGCAAACAACGTAGATGATGGTACTCCTGCATCTATGGGTGGCTTTGATGCTGCAGTTACAATTAAAAACGTAGGTATTAATTTTGCTGCAGGCGCTGCTTTAAAAGCACAATTAGCAGCGGGTGGCCCTGCAATATTTGATATTAGCATTGAATTTAAAACAACAGCGGGTGCAGTTGCTACATTCTCATCTCGCGGTCCTTCTATGGATGGTTTATTAAAGCCTGAAATTACGGCGCCAGGTACAAGTATTGTAGTTGCAGCAACAGGTACACAAACGGGGACTAATCCGGTTTCAGGTACTTCTTTCTCGGGCCCAATCACAGCCGGTGCTGTGGCAATGATCCGTGAAGCGCATCCTGAGCGTAATGCGTTTGAGATTAAAGCAACAATAATGAATGCTGCGAACTTAAACGTAACAAATGAGCCTCTTGATATAAACCCTGACTCAGAACTTGCGCCAATTAGTATGATAGGTGCCGGTTTAGTTGACGTAACTAAAGCCGTTAATTTACCTGTTGCAGCTTGGGTACATAACGGAGAGTTTGATACTAAACAAGCTGCACTCTCTTATGGCTTAGTAAGCTTAGCGGAAACAGGCTCAATTACTAAGACGGTAACCGTTAAGAACTTCTCTGCAGATGCAAAAACGTATAACCTTCGTACTGAAGCTCGTTACCAAAGTGATATTGATACGGACGCAGTTAGCTGGGATTTCCCTGCATCTATAACAGTACCTGCAGGTCAAGCGATTAACTTTGACATTACAATGACGGTTGATCCAAGTAAGTTACCTGCATGGGAGTTAGAAAACCCATTCAGTGCAGAGGATATTGCAGCAAGAAGTGCAGCCTTAACATCAATCGAATTTGATGGCGCGTTAGTCTTTGATGATGCATCTACTGAGACAGACCATGACTTACATGTTGTGTATCATGCAATGCCAAAAGCGGCTACTGAGTTAAGTTACTCACCTCAAATCGTAAACAATGAAATGGCATTGGTCATTGAAAACACAGGTCAAACTGAAATTACGCCTCAGGCTGAAAGTGTTATCGCAATGGGTACAGAAAAAACAATTGAAGATGCTGAGTTTAATATCCTGTCTACCACGTTCTCAGCATTTAATTCTGATGCTTGTGATTCAGGCATATTTATTACCTCATCTATTCAATTACGAGATCCGTTAACTCATACTTTCCAAGCTGGTTATAGACTTGAAATTGATACAGATAATGACGGCGTATCTGATCAATTAATGCAAAACTATAACGATGTAGGCCGCACAACTGCGTTTCCTGGACGCAGTCGTACTGTAATAGGGACGACTGATGGTGCTGGAAACGACTCTTTAGCATGGGTTACTCCTATGTATCATTCAGCAGGTGAAGATACAGTTACATTTTCAGGCTGTTCAGAGTTGATGAATATTGATGCTTCACTTATTGGTGAGCCAATGAACTTCAAAGTGTCAGTGGGTTACCCTAGTTATCAATCAGGTGTTTTCTCTGAGACAGACAGCGTAACCGGTTCAACGGTATTTGGTGTACAACCTCAGGTACAGATTACTTCACTTGAAACGGGCGAAGCGGTTTCTTCAATTATGCCAGGAGAGAAAGCGGTGGTTTCTGCAAGTGGTCCTTTTGCATTATCGCAAGGCTCAGGTACTAACATTATTAAAGTAATGGCAGCTGAAGACCTAGAATTACCAGACGTTGAAGCACCAATGCTGGTTGGTGGTGAGTTTAGTGTTTCTGAAGATGCAGCTGATGGAACCGTTGTAGGTGCGCTTACAATTGAAGAATCAGATTTAGACTTGGCTGTTTCAGAATACTATGTTCAATCTAATACAAACCTTGGCTTTGCAGTTGATGCAGATGGTCAAATTGTAGTTGCAGATACCACTTTATTAGCGGGTGATACATCTGCAGAAATGGAAGTTGTTGCGATTGATGTTCGTGGTAATGTGTCAGAGCCTGCAATGGTAACAATATCCGTTACTAAAGTAGCGCCTCCGGTTGTTACTCCAGAGCCTACTAAGAAAAGTTCTTCAGGTTCATTAGCTTGGTTAACATTACTTGTAGCGCCGTTTGCCTTTATGCGTCGTCGTAAGCAAAAGTAATTAAATAAATTAAATAAATTAAATATTAGCTAAAGGGAGCTTCGGCTCCCTTTTTACATAGCTTCACAAACTAAATTTCTGTCGTGTTTAATATTAGGTATATTTAATATAATAAAAACAACAGGGATTTAAATTAATGAAACACACTTCGTTTACGCTTGCCGTAATATCGTTAGCTATTTTAGGTGGTTGTAATAAAGCACCTGAAGTTAAACAAAACACGCCTACTGAACAGTCTGTATCTCAAATCGCAGTAATGCCGCCGGTTGCTAAAAAAGTACCATATGAAATGTCTATTCATGGCGACACTCGTATCGATGATTATTACTGGATGCGTGATGATGAGCGAAAAGATCCTGAGGTACTTAGTTACCTTGAGGCTGAAAATGCTTATACAGATGCAATGCTTGCGCATACAAAAACGTTACAAACTAGGTTATTTGAAGAGCTAAAAGGGCGAATTAAAAAAGACGATGATTCAGTGCCAGTTAAAAACGGTGACTATTATTATTCATCACAAACTCGCGGTGATAACGAATACGCAACTTATGTACGTAGTAGTGATTTTGCAGGCACTGACCAGCAGGTTATTTTAGATGTAAACGAGCTAGCTAAGGAACATGATTATTATGCCGTAAGTGGTTTAGATGTAAGTCCAAACGGCAATTTAATGGCATATGGTGAAGATACCGTAAGTCGTCGTATTTATAATATAAAAATAAAAGACTTAAGCACTGATAAATTACTCGAAGATACGCTTAAAGGTACGAATGGCAGTGTTGTTTGGGCAAACGACAACAAAACGCTTTATTACATAAAAAAAGATTTACAAACTTTACTAGGTTACCAAGTTTATCGTCATACGCTCGGTACCCCACAGGCTGAAGATGAACTCGTTTATGAAGAAACAGATACCAGTTATTACATGGGTATTAGCAAAAGCAAAGACGATTCAGAAATTTATATCTGGCACAGCAGTACAACTGCGTCAGGTGTATCGGTTTTAAGTGCTGATGATGTTAAGGCTATGCCAAAACGCTTGATTGAACGTGAAGCGGATCTGGAGTATGGAATTTCTAAGCTGGGTAATACTTACTATATTGTCACTAATTTAAACGCAGTCAACTTTCAGTTAATGAAAGTAGATATTGATAAAGCTGGCGATAAAGCTAATTGGCAAACGGTGATCCCCGCTCGCGATAATATAAAATTAGAAGGCATCGACTTATTTAACGACTACTTAGTGTATCAGCAACGTGAAATGGGTCAGTCGACTATTATTGCTCGTAACTTAACCACGGGTAAAGAGGTACCGCTTAGTTTTAACGACAGTGCTTATACAATTAGCACCTACGGTAACAATGATTTAAATAGCGATACATTACGTGTGTATTATACCAGTATGACAACACCCGCTTCATCGTATGATGTTAATTTAGCTACTGGCAATAAAACATTACTTAAACAACAAAAAGTACTCGGTGATTTTAGTGCAGATAATTACGCATCAGAGCGAATTTTTGTCACTGCACGAGATGGTATTAAAGTACCGGTAAGCCTAGTCTATCGCAAAGACATGTTTAAAAAAGAGGGGACTAATCCGCTGCTACAATATGGTTATGGCTCGTATGGCGCGACCATGGATCCTACCTTTTCTAGCGCTCGCTTAAGTTTGCTCGATCGGGGTTTTGTATTTGCCATTGCGCATATTCGCGGTTCACAAATGTTAGGTCGCCCTTGGTATGAGGACGGTAAACTACTGACTAAAAAGAACACCTTTAACGACTTTGTAGATGTTACCAAGGCATTGGTTGAGCAAAAGTATGGTGCAAAAGATAAAATATTTGCTCAAGGTGGCAGTGCGGGTGGCTTATTAATGGGTGCAGTGGCAAACCAAGCTCCTGAGTTGTATAAAGGTATGGTGGCTGCGGTTCCATTTGTTGATGTAGTGACCACGATGCTTGATGCAAGTATTCCACTTACAACCAACGAATACGGTGAGTGGGGTAACCCTAACGAGAAAGAATACTATGAGTATATGTTATCGTATTCACCTTATGATCAGGTCAGTAAGCAAGATTACCCAAATATGTTAGTTACTACTGGCTTACATGATTCACAGGTACAATATTTTGAGCCTGCAAAGTGGGTGGCTAAGCTGCGAGATTACAAAACAGATGATAACAAGCTACTGTTTAAAATCGATATGGAAGCAGGGCACGGAGGTGCATCAGGTCGCTTCAAACGCTTAGAAGATACTGCATTAAATTATGCTTTTATGCTTGATTTAGCGGGTGTGAATAAGTAACTGGTCTGGCAATATCAATAAGCGCAGCTATTTGCTGCGCTTTTTTTATTTTTAAATATACACAAATGCTTTGCATTGGATAAATAAGCATTTACATTAAGGTGGCTAATGAGTGTGAATATTATTTTAGCGCAAAATAAAGACGAGAAGGGAGAGTGTAATGGAACAAAATCAAGAGATTAAAGTCGTCAATAAAGATGACCGCACATGGGCAATGCTATGTCATTTAAGTGCATTAGCGGGGTTTATTGTGCCATTTGGGTCGGTACTCGGCCCTCTTATTATCTGGTTAATTAAAAAAGATGAAATGCCAATTGTTGATATACATGGAAAAAAAGCCCTTAATTTTCAAATCACTATGGCAATAGCTTATTTTGTTTGTTTTTTACTAATTTTTGCAGCGGTTGGTTTACTACTGTTACCTATGGTGGCTATTTTTTCATTTGTGATGGTGGTTATCGCAAGCGTGAAAGCCAACGATGGCAAAGAGTTTAATTATCCCCTTAGCTTAAATTTGATAAAATAACTGTTTTTATTATTCGGTGAATTGGTTTTAAGTTAAAAAGTCGTTCAAACCCAGCTTAATTGCTGGGTTTAGTTTTTAGCCATAAGGGAAAGATGCTCTATATAACATTATTTTTTACAGCATTTATATCTGCCACGTTATTACCTAGCTCCTCTGAAGTATTGATGGGTGGCATGATCATGCAAGGCAATACTAACTTATGGCTAATTTGGTTTGCAGCAACCTTGGGTAATGTACTGGGCAGTTGTGTTAACTATTGGTTAGGGACGCAGGCATTGCGTTTTAAAGATAAAAAATGGTTTCCAGTATCTGAAAAAGGGCTTAAAAAAGCACAACAGCAGTTTAATAAATATGGTGTTTATAGCCTGTTGTTTGCTTGGCTGCCCATCGTTGGCGACCCACTAACCGTTATTGGCGGCGTGTTTAAAGTTCACTTTACTACATTTTTAGTGCTGGTAACGCTCGGCAAGGGGTTACGTTATTTAGCGGTAATAGCCCTTGCCGTTGGATTATTTGTGCCAGTCGAGGGTTAAAGAAACCGAATCGGCAAAGCGCAACGCATGAGGTTTATCTACTCGAGCCTTAGCATAATTAACACTTGGGTGTGAGTGGCAAACAGCAAGAATTTCAGCAACTAGTTTTTCTAACAATAAAAAGTGTCCTTGCTCCACTAAGCTAATCACCTCTTTAGTAATCACTTTGTAGTTAAGTGCTTGGTCTACTTCATCTGTTTCACAAGCTTGATCAGCAGGGTAGTGAATTTCAAGGTTAATGACCACATCTTGTTTTTTTTCACGCTCATCAGGATTAAAACCAATAAATGTGCGTAGTCGTAAATTAGTTACATTAATAATTGCGTTTGCCATACATTATCCTTTGATCAGCTGTAAAAACTCATTACGTGTTTTCGGATCGGCTCTAAAGTTTCCTAGCATTACCGAGGTACGCATGCTTGAGTTTTGCTTTTCTACACCACGCATCATCATACACATGTGTTTTGCTTCAACAATTACCCCCACACCTTTTGCACCGGTTACTTCCTCAACCGCTTTTGCAATTTGATGGGTAAGCTGTTCTTGAATTTGAAAACGACGCGAAAACATATCAACAATACGCGCAAACTTAGATAAGCCTAATACTTTGCCATCAGGAATATAAGCAATATGACAGCGGCCAATAAAAGGGAGTAAATGATGTTCACACATAGAGTAAAGCTCGATGTCTTGTATCAATACCATGTCGTCAGCGTCAGAGGTGAATACCGCATTGTTAGTGATTTCGTTAAGCGTTTGACGATATCCTTGAGTAAGGTACTCCATCGCTTTTGCAGCGCGTTTTGGGGTATCAAGTAACCCTTCACGTTCAGCGTCTTCACCTACAGCAGTTATAATTTTTTGATAGCTTTCTTTTAATTCGTTATGCATAAGTTTCTCAGTTTTATTGGGACTTACTTAAGGTGGCGACCACCATCAACAGGTAAAGCACGCCCTGTGATGTAATGGCTGTTCAGTAGTAGGTCTATACTATTGATAATTTCTTGGCATCCAGGTTCGATACCCATTAATGATTTTTTTAAAGTTTTAGCGCGATACTGCTCATCATCATGTTGGTTAAAAATAATTAATGATGGTGCGACTGAATTCACTTTTATGTTAGGTGCATATTTAGCACTAAATGATTTAGTTAAGTTATCCAGTGCGGCTTTACTGGCCGCATAAGCAAGATGTTTTGGGCTGCCTGTTTCCACTACATAATCAGTCAAATGAATAATGTCAGCGGGTTTAGCATGCGACGCCTGATAATTTAATAGTAAATCTGCGCAATGTAAGTTTACCAAGTACGGTGTTTTTGCATGAATGCGCATCATATTGTCAAACAGCTGCTCAAAGTGAGGGTTGTTAGCTTCACAGTCCCAGCTTGATGCATTATGAATAACCGCCCTGAGTGAGTCAGTGTGTGATTTAAGCAAAGTAATAAAAGTATTAATGCCCTCATCAGTACTAAAGTCAGCATAAAGACAGGTAACCCCTTGTTGTTCCAACGAATCAACAGCCTCATGACGGGTCCGATAAGTAATAATGACCGCTTGCCCTTGGGCTATAAAGTGCTTTGCCAGCGCAAGCCCTATACGTTGTGCTGCACCAGTAATCAAAATAGGGGGTGTCATAAAATATAAAACTCTCTGTTGGCAAGCGTTAAGGTTAACTTTTAAAAATTTAAGCCACTTATTTTCACGTCATGTTTACGTAAAATACAAGCGGCTCGATCAGTTAAATTACGCTTATAATATTGATTTAAAAAGCATCGTATATTGTTGGAATAGGCTGGCGCTTATGTTGCGTGCGCTGGTAAATTGCAATTAGCGTTTCTTCTACATGACTTGAAACTGCTTTACCTTCTAAAAAGTCATCAATTTCTTCATAACTTAAGCCAAGTGCTTCTTCGTCTGTTAGTCCTGGTCTATCACTTTCTAAATCCGCTGTTGGTGCTTTCTCAACTAAAAGCGCAGGCGCACCCAATGTGGTTGCTAATGCGCGAACTTGGCGTTTTGATAGGCCAAATAAAGGAGCCAAATCGCATGCACCATCACCAAATTTAGTGTAAAAACCAGTAATATTTTCAGCACTATGATCGGTACCGACCACTAAGCCTTGGCAAAAGCCGGCTATTTCATATTGCGCAATCATGCGTTGACGTGCTTTGACATTACCTTTAATAAAATCGATTTTATCTTGCGAAGGGAGTGTTTGTTCGGTACCCGCGAGAGTTGCCATTGTCTGCTCATGCAGTGCATCGGTTGCGGGTTTAATGTTTACCGTCATGCGGGTGCTCGGCTTAATGAAATCAACCGCCATTTGCGCTTCACTTTCATCAGCTTGAACGCCATAAGGTAGGCGTACAGCAATAAATTGATAATGAGTGTCAGGGTGTTCTTGGTTTAGCTCATCAATAGCAAGTTGACACAAACGGCCACAGGTCGATGAATCTACACCACCACTGATCCCTAGTACAAGTGAGGTTGAATATGCCGCTTTTAAACGTGCTTTAATAAAATCCACTCGGCGTTTAATTTCAGCGTTTACATCAATCGAAGGCTGAACTTTCATTTCAGCCATAATCTCGGCGCGCATGGCCCGCTCCTTTAGTTAAATAATTTTTACGCTCTACATAGAGCAACTATTATGTGATTTCATATTTATGAATTAAAGCCCTAAGTGAGCTTTTATTTGTTTAAGCTGGACTTTTAGCTCATCAATTTCTGCAAGTAAGTCATTTAGTTCAGTGTTTTTTATATCATCAGTGTGTGTTTGTGCCTCAAGTGAAGCCTCGTTCACAGATGATTGATCTGCAAATAAATGAATATATCGACAATCCCGTTTACCTGATTCGCGCGGCAGCTTTTTAACATGATTGCTTTGAATTAGTTGTTCAAGTGACTTTTCAACATCATCAATACGAGCAAAGTCGGCAAGGCGGCTACTGCGTGTTTTTAATTCGCCAGGTGTTTGTGCGCCTCGCAATAATAATAAACAAATAATCGCCCTTTGCTGTTGATCAAATTGCAGGTGACTAAACTCAGTATTACAAAAACGATGATCGTATTTATTAACTCGCCCAGACAGCCCTTCATTTACAGTGACTAATCGCAGACTGATTAATTCATCAACGGTTGTTTGAACTTGCTCTTCTGTATAATTAACAACTGGCGCGCGATTCGATTTTTGATTACAGGCATTTGTTAATGCATTTAACGATAAAGGGTAGTGCTCAGGTGTTGTGCTTTGTTTTTCTAATAAACAACCAATAACGCGTTGTTGCTCCATTGATAATTGCAATTGCATACCTTATCTCACCTAATAAATTCTATTTTTAGCTTACACTGTTATTTGCTTGTAAGCCATTGCTGGAGCTTAGAATGAAGAGTTGTGGCATTGAGGGGTTTAGTTAAATAGTCATCCATACCAGTGGCCAAACATTTGTCTTTATCACCCTGCATTGCATTTGCGGTAAGCGCTATTATTGTTATGTTTTTATTTACCTTGCCTGCTTTGCCTTCTCTGATGGCAATAGTTGCTTGGTAGCCATCCATCGTAGGCATTTGGCAATCCATTAATATTAATTGATAAGTGTTAGCTGGGTTTTGATTCAACTTTTCAACTGCCTCAGCACCATTTTCAGCAATCTCAAATGTCACGTTCAACTGTTTTAAAAAAGCAGCGGTAACAACTTGGTTAATTTTATTATCTTCTACTAATAAAACATGCGCCGCGAGTGTATCTGTCATAACCTCAGTGGCAGCAAGCAACTTTAGTTGTGTATCAACGTGTGTTTGCTCGATAGTGCTTTTTGCAGTCAGCGCATTTTGTAAATCAAAAGGGGTGAGTGGTTTAAATACGAGGGTTTCTTCGGTTAATGGTAAGGTCGCGTTTTTATTTGTATAACTCATGGGAGCCATAATAATTAAATGGCCGCTACTTCTTGTTAAAAACTGCTTAAGTGCGAGTGCTTGAGCTTCGTATAATGGTTCAAATAAAGCACTGTCAACGAGCACAATGTTTGGTGGGGTATCTTCATGGCTATTAATGTAGGCACTTATAGACAGGTAATCGCAGATCGTGCTGACCTTAGCCCCCCAGCGAGTTAATTGTTTTTTGGCAATAGTGGTATTGAGTAAGCAATCATCAATAACCCAAATACGCTTATTTTTAATTGCTTGATATGCTTCGTGCTCTTGAACTAATTGAGGGGTTATCTTTATAAAAAAGGAAAATGTACTGCCTTTATTTGGTGTACTACTCACACTCACTTTGCCACCCATGAGCTCACACAGCTGCTTTACAATAGCAAGACCCAGGCCTGTGCCACCATATTGGCGTGTGGTTGATGTGTCTGCTTGAGTAAATGAGTCAAATAAATGGGGCTGTTTCTCTGCGCTGATTCCTATACCTGAGTCAGCGATTGCACATTCTAAAACTGTGGCGTCAAGTGTATGGGCAATTTTAGCGGATATCAATATTTCACCGTTTTGGGTGAATTTAACGGCATTGCCAATTAAGTTACTTAAAATTTGACGTAATCTATTCGGATCGCTAATAAATTCACTGCTGGTGATATGTGTTGCATCCAAAATTAACGTGGTGTTATTTTGCTCGGCTTTTAATGCAAATGACTCAACCACTTCACCCAGAAAGCGAGGTAAATTAAATTGAATATTTTCAATGTCTAACTTGCCAGCCTCTATTTTAGAAAAGTCTAAAATATCATTAATAATTCCTAACAATGACTCTGCAGATGATTGCGCAAGTTTAATATGATGCTTTTGTTGTTGATCTAATTGGGTTGCTTTAACAATATTAAGCATTCCCAACACCCCATTCATGGGTGTGCGAATTTCATGGCTCATACTGGCTAAAAACTCACTTTTTGCAATCACAGCTTGTTCTGCGGCTTCTTTTGCCCTGACTAGTTGTGCCTCTGTTTCTATACGTTGTTGGCTAGAGTAAAGGCTGCCAATTAAAGCCCCTACAGCAATTAAAAAGCTTTCTTCATTATGGCTCCATGTTCTAACTATATCTTGCTCAGCACAAACTATTCCAATAGAGCCACTGCTTGCAGGAATAAGAACACACAGCATCGCCTTGACTGAAAACGGTTGAAGGTAGCTTTCTTTGATAGGGGCTAAGTAGGGATGTTGTTGAGCATCATCAACACAAAATATCGCTTTTCGTTCTATTGCGGTAAAAAAGTCAGGAATAGTTTCTTGCAGCCACGGAATATTATTTTCGCTACCTGAACGATTATAACTCGCAAATTGAATTAGCTGGGTTCTTTGTTGGTTAAACAATTTTATACTGGCGCTGTTTACCTCAAGGGCTTGGCAAATAGACTGCGTGATTAATTCTTTAGATTGGCTTAGTTTGCCATTTAATATTTCATCACTCACCGTTAAGGAGGCCAAGGTTTCGTTAAAACGAGCAATTTTACGATTTTCTAATTCTACTTTTTTACGGGCATCAATATTTTGTAATGAACCAAATATTCTTACACAACGGCCATTTTTATGTTCAGCTTCACCGTGAACAAGTGCCCATACAGACTGACCATTTGCATTGATCACTTCAAGCTCAGTTTCGTAACTTTCACCATGCTTAATTGCTCTTTCAACCAGTTTAGCGATTTTTTCTCTACTTTCACCTTCTTTAAAATAGTTTAAATTTTCTGACCATTTTGGTTGCTCATCTAATGGGTATTCAAATATTTTTTTAGTCATATCTGACCAAAACACGTGTTTTTTTTCTAAGTTAAACGACCATGCACCGACTTGTGCTAAATTACTCATCATCTCAAGCATTCTTTCGCTTTCTTGTTCACGGTTGAGTATTTTTAGATAAAACAAAAAGGCAGAAATGAGCAAGCCTAACACGGTTAAAATAATGAACCGTAAAGGCCAGATCGAAGAACTCACTGGTTGCCAGCCTTGCTTGGGTATAACATAAAGCTGCCAAACACCTCCTTGAAAGTTTAAAGTAAATTCTAGAGGGTCTTGAACAGTAATAGAGGGGTCACCGAAAAAAAACTCACCTTGCTTACCTAATCCATTACGTCCTTGTATTGCTATATTATAATTTTGCTGTAGTTCAATAATCCCCGAGTTTTCATAAACTTTTTCTATATCGAGTACCACTGAGAGCAATCCCCAAAAGGCGTTATTTTCTGGCAAGTATGCTGGTACGCGCGCAATCAAGGCTTCGCTGCCTTGGACAAGCTGAAGTGGACCTGCCATCACGATCGTATTCGTGTCTCTTGCTTTAATGGCATCTTCGCGCTGTGCTTTATTTTCCAAAAAATTAAGACCTATCGCTTTTTCGTTACCTTTAAGCGGATGGGTCATTTTTATTACCATGTCTGGCGCCGCGCCAATGTTACGTAGCTCATTTGAGGTTTCAAAAAGTGGGGCTGCAATTTGTTCAAAGCGAGTTTGATCTAAGTTTGGCTCAGCGGCAACAGCAATAGCTAAGCCACGAATGAGTTGAATATTAGACACTAATACAGCTTCAAGTTGTGCTCTATAGGTACTTACCTGCGACAGAGTGCGTAATCGATAAGCATCTTTCTCACGGTGATAATTGACGTGATCAAGCACCAAGCTGATAGTGATTATCAACACCAGCGATAATAAAAAAGTCAGCTTAGCGTTATTAATTCGGGTGCGTTTGTTTTTGCGCTGCGGGGACATAGAATGTAATTAAGTTGTTAATCAAGACAGGCTAACTATAGTCAATTTATCGAAGAAATAAAAATGGCGCAGTTAAAAATGCGCCATTTTATTTTTATAATTAGTAGTTTAGGTGTGGTTATGAGTCGCTAACTTCGCGCGCCCAATGCTGTTGCTTTGCAACGTGTAATTTGCGGTAACCATCAAGAAGTGCTGCATGCTTTTTAAAGCCCTCAAGCGATAAGCCTGGGAACGTTAAGCCGTTAAATAATTTACGACCTTCAGCAATTTCAATAGCAAGCGTGACATTGTCGCTACCAAACATTAAACCTAATGCATCTTGATAACTTGCATATTCGCGCTCGTCATCATATTTAATTTCAAGGATTGCTTTTAAGCAACGAAAGTGACGCATCGCTTCGTCGTTTACTTGGCCGGTATGCAAAATCCAATCAACCCAGTCAATAGCTTCTTCATTACCCGCCGCTAAGCATAAATGTGCTTTAAGCTCACCAATGCGTAGTGTGTGCCAAGGTGTATCGGCGTCGGTTGCTAAGCCAATGAATTCAGCTGCGCGAATAATATCGCTATGGCCTGCTTCTTCGAGGTTGTCGTAAATTTCCATCCATTGTTCGCTATCGTACTGATCAAGCGATAAGAAGTCTTCGCGGAATTTAGCGCCTTCATTATTGTTGCGCCAAATTAACTCATCTACTGGATAAATGTCTGACATACCAGGAACTAAAATACGACATGCATACACGTTTAAGTGGGTGTAATCCATAATATAGATATCGTGACCCATGCTATGAATTAAATCAGTACAGAAGTTGTATTCTTGCTCAGTTGAACCACTAAAGTCCCAATGTACAAATTCAAAATCTGCTTCAGAGCGGAAAAAGTCATGTGAAATTAAACCGCTTGAATCAATAAAGTGCAGTTCAATGTTCTCAGGAGTAGCGACTTCGTCGTTATCAAATGTAGCAGGTTGGAATACGTCTAGTTGATCTAGGCGACGACCTTGTAGTAATTCGGTAACGGTACGCTCTAGCGCTACTTCAAATGAAGGGTGAGCACCAAAAGAAGCAAATACTGACCCATCAACAGGGTTTATAAGCGTGACACTCATTACTGGGTATTTACCGCCTAGTGATGCATCCGCAATGCGTAAATGGAAGCCATGGCTTCGTAGCTCTTCACAAGCTTCATGAATTTTAGGGTATTGTTTTACCACCTCTTCAGGCACGATTGGTAAGCTGATGCCTTCGGCAATAATGCGGTTTTTAATAGCGCGCTCAAATACTTCAGATAACCCCTGAACACGGGCTTCAAATTTAGTATTACCGGCACTCATGCCATTAGAAACAAAAATATTACCAATCACATTCACCGGAATATAAATGTCTTGGTTGTCGCGCTGACGAGTGTACGGCACAGAACAAATGCCACGTTCGAAATTGCCAGAGTTAAAGTCATAAAGGTGTGATGCGGTTAATTCACGCTCTGGGTCAAAATAATCCCATAAGCTTTCATCCATAATACCCTGCGGTATTTCATCGTTTTCAACTTTAAACCATTTCTCGTTTGGATAATGAGTAAAGTCATCATTGGCGAACTCTTCGCCTAAGTAAAAATCAGCAAAAAAGTAGTTACAGCTTAAACGCTCAAAATATTCACCTAGCGCAGAGGCAATAGAGGCTTTATCAGTGGCACCTTTACCATTAGTAAACATCACACCGCAGTCGCTATCTTTTATATGAACTGAATAACAGTTTGCTACAGGGTTAAGCCACAGCGCTTCTTCAATATTAATATTTAGCGCTTTTAGCTTGTTTTGCATGGTAGAGATAGACGATTCTAAATCGCGGTCTTTACCTTTAATAAATGTTTTTTCAGTCATTTTGATCTCAACTAGGTCTGCACAATACATGAACTATGTATTATCGTGGATTTTGATGTTTATTTCACCCTTTACCCGCTTTTCGTAGCGTTTTTAATAGAACGATTATGAATATATGCTAATAATAGTTTATTGAAATAGTTAAAGGGTATGTCTATGTTTAAAGTAATCAAACGGTTGCTATTGGTTGTTGTGGTTTTAGCACTCGCCAGTACTGCAATTGTTTACGGCGTTTTGACCTTAAGTTTGCCAGCCCTTGATGGTAAAGGCCGAAGCGATGCGGTAACACAGCCCGTTAAAGTCGCTCGTGATACGCTTGGCCAAGCCATTATTACTGCAACTACTCGTCATGACGCTGCTTATGGCTTAGGGTATGCTCATGGGCAAGACCGCTTTTTTCAAATGGATTTATTACGTCGTAATGCGGCCGGTGAGCTAAGCGAGCTATTTGGTAAAGCCGCGCTTGGGCTTGATAAAAAAATGCGTTTTCACCAATTACGTAAACGCAGCCAAGCTATTTTAAAAACCCTCCCGAAGACCGACAAACAGCTGCTACGCAGTTATGCCCAAGGTGTAAATGAAGGCCTTGCACAAGTAGGGTACCCAAGTTTTGAATATTTACTCACAGGGGCTGAGCAAAAGCCTTGGCAAAGTGAAGACAGTTTATTAGTTATTTTTAGCATGTACCTTGATTTACAGTCATCTACATTTGAGCGTGACCAAGCTTTAATTCAAATACAACAGCAATACGGCGCAAAAATGGTTGAATTTTTAACCCAACCAAGCCAATACCAAGCAGCATTAGATGGCAGTATTTTAACACCTTATTCTCAAACTATACCTCAGTTACCAAGGCAGCCATTGGCGGCGATTAAAAGCATTACTGCTAATTTAGAGGTAGGCAGTAATAACTGGGCAGTCACAGCAGACTTAACTAATACTCAAGCTGCGATGCTTTCAGATGATATGCACTTATCAATGGCGGTGCCGGTTATTTGGTATCGCGCACAACTTAATTACACTCATAACAATCAAGCGTATCAAGTAACCGGTGTTTCGTTACCAGGAGCACCTGCCATTGTGGTTGGCAGTAATAATAAAATTGCATGGGGATTTACTAATGGCTATATAGATACAGCCGACTGGGTTGCACTAACGGATAGCAGTAAAACATGGCAAGTAAATGAAGTGATTACCTTGAATAATGGCAACGATGAAATCTATCCCTTAACGCTAAGTGAGTATGGCCCTGTTAAATACATTAACAATCAGCCTTATGCCTTAAGTTGGGCTGCGCATCAGCCGTATGCCGTTGATATGCAATTGTTACAGCTTGAGCAGGCTGAAACAGTGGATGATGCCCTTAATATTGCAAGTAACGTGGGTATTCCGGTACAAAACTTAATTGTGGTAGATAGTCAAGGCAGTGCAGCTTGGAAACACATGGGCGGTATTCCTGCACGAACAGTACCCAGTGAGTTAGCCATTAATGAAAATGAATATGCAGCAACTTGGCAGCAAAATGAAGTTATTCGCCCGTTTGTTAAAAACCCTGAGAGTGGGCGTCTATGGACAGGGAATTCGCGAGTGGTCTCTGCTGAGGATAATGCACGTTTTGGTAATGGCGGCTATGCCCTAGGTGCTCGTGCGACGCAAATACGCGATCGGTTGTTTGAAAAACAGCAGTTTAACGAAGGCGACTTTTACCAATTACAGTTAGACAATCAAGCGCGTTTTTTAACTCCTTGGCATAGCTTATTACTTGAGCAGTTAAAACAGCAGCCAGAACACAATGCAGATTATATCAATGCACTGGATAACTGGCAGCAATGCGCCTGCTCAACCTCCGTTGGTTATACTTTAGTTAAGACGTATCGTGATGAACTAATAAATATTTTATTTAGTAGTATTGAAGCCAGTCTCAATCAGCAGGATGGTACATTAAGTTATGTAAAACGCGATTTAGAGCCCGCTGTTTGGCAATTAATAAAAGCGCAGCCAGCAAGTTGGGTTAACCCGCAATTTACGAATTGGGAGCAGCAATTACAGGCAGCTTTTGAGCAAACTCTCGCGCAGTTAACAGCAAAGTTTGGTAATAACATTCAAAACTGGCAATGGGGTAAAGTAAACGAATTAGCGATTGAACACCCATTTGCTAAACAAATACCTCTATTGAGTAAGCTACTAAATATGCCTACCGCTCCAGGCTTTGGTGATAGCTATATGCCTGCCGTACAAAAAACCAGTTTTGGCGCATCGCAGCGATTTATTGCCCAGCCTGGATATTTAGAAAGTGCCATTTTAACAGTGCCTGGAGGGCAATCAGGGCACCCGCTTTCTGAGTTTTATCGAGCCGGTTTTGATGAATATGTAGAAGGAAAGCACACCCCATTGTTACCGCAAACATTCATGCATCAAATTGAAATAGTGCCTATCAACGACTAGCTTTGGATGCAGAGTGAGCTAAATAAGTTGCTATCACGTTTTATAACCATGATTATTAATTATAGGGTTACAACAATGAAAAAATTACTACCGGCATTAATCACCAGTTTACTACTAAGCAACTACGCGGCGGCGGATGACAACCCAGTTACAGCTAAGCAACTGAGCGAGCATGTATACGTCCTATACGGACAAGGTGGCAACATTGCAGCCAGCGTAGGGGATGATGGCATATATATCATTGATGATCAGTTTGCCAAACTCTCAGACGATATTAAAAAAACCATTAGCGACTTAAAGCCAGGCAGTGCAGAGTTTGTAATTAACACTCATCATCATGGCGATCACACCGGTGGTAACGAAAACTTTGCTAAAGCCGGAGCCCATGTTATTGCCCACAATAATGTACATAAACGCCTAAAAGAAAAACATGGCGAAGGGTCGGATTACCTACCACGAATTAGTTTTGGTGATGATTTAACACTGCACTTTAATAATGAGCAAGCGCATGTTGTGCATTATCAACATGCCCATACCGATGGCGATGCGGTGATTTTTTTCAATAATGATAATATTGTGCACATGGGCGATATTTACTTTAACTTTGGCAGCCTGCCGTTTGTTGATGTAGACAGCGGGGGTAGCGTTGATGGTGTTTTAGCGGCGGTTGATGATGTGATTAATCAGATTGATGATAAAACCCAAGTTATTCCAGGGCATGGCCCGCTAAGTGACCGTTCAGGACTGATCACGTATCGTAAGCTGGTGCAAAAAGCGAAAGATGTTATGCTAAAAGCAATGCAAAATGACGCCAGTTTAGAGCAGGTACTTAAAGCAGATCCATTGTCAGAACTTGGCCTTGAATATGCTAATTGGTTACCTAAAGAGCGGGTAACCACACTTTTTTATCGCAGTTTAAAGTAGCGCAAAGCGCGAATAAAAACGCATAAACCTAATAAAGCTGAGCATGTGTTCAGCTTTTTTGATTCTTACATGCCCCAAGGAGTTGCGTATGTCGGCAGAAAAAACCCATCTTGAAATTTGTAACTTAACCCGAGAACAATACCCACAAATTAAAACCTTGATGGACGAAGCTTACCCCGACCTAGGCGGAGCATGGCCAAGCCATACTATTTTTAGACTCATCGATCAGTTCCCTGAAGGGCAAATCGGTATTGTGGATGACGGCGTGCTGGTGGGTTTAGCGCTGAGTGTACAGGTAGATTATGCGCGTTTTTCAAACCCGCATACCTATGAAGATATTGCCGATGGCCACGACCGTGTATTTAGCGATACCACAGGAGATGCTTTATACGGCTTGGATGTTGCCATTAGTGAGCAATACCGAGGCATGCGTTTAGGGCGCCGTTTATATGATGCGCGAAAAGAATTGTGTCGCCAGTATAACTTACGCGCTATTTTAGCGGGTGGCCGCATTCCGCGTTATTACAATCACAGCAGTGAAATGACCCCGATGGAATACATTGCAAAGGTCGATCAAAAAGAGCTGTATGACCCTATACTCAGTTTTCAATTAGCCAATGACTTTCAGGTTAAACGATTATTAAAAAAATACTTACCTGAAGATCAGGAGTCGGTCGGTTATGCCACATTACTTGAGTGGAATAACATTATGTATGAGCCAACCGACACCGTTATTGAGTCAACTAAATCAATCGTGCGCGTAGGAGCTGTGCAATGGCAAATGCGCTGTGTTGAATCGGTTGAAGAAATGCTTAAGCAAGTTGAATACTTTGTTGATACGGTATCTGATTACAAAAGCGATTTTATTTTATTCCCTGAGTTTTTTAATGCGCCACTGATGGGATTAACCGAACAAAGTAACCAAACCGAGGCAATTCGGTATTTAGCCGAATACACTGAGACTTTTAAAAACGCCATGTCGCGTATGGCGATAGAATACAACGCCAACATTATTACCGGCTCAATGCCGCTTGCCGAAGACGATAAAATATATAACGTTAGTTATTTATGCCATCGCAGCGGTAAAATAGACGAGCAACGTAAAATTCATATTACCCCGCATGAACAAAATGATTGGGTGATCCAAGGCGGTGATAAAATTGCTGTATTCGATACAGATGCAGGCCGTGTAGGTATTCAAATTTGTTACGATGTCGAATTTCCTGAGTTGTCACGTATTTTGGCCACCCAAGGTTTGGATATTTTATTTGTGCCATTTTGGACTGACACTAAAAACAGTTACTTGCGTGTACGCCATTGTGCCCAAGCACGTGCCATTGAAAACGAATGTTATGTGGTTATTGCAGGCTCTGTGGGTAACTTACCTGAAGTAGAAAGCTTAGATGTGCAGTTTTCGCAGTCGGCGGTACTAACCCCATCGGACTTTTCATTTCCGCACGATGCCACACTAAATGAAGCCACCACCAATACAGAAATGTTATTATTTAGCGACTTAGATATGGATAAGTTAAAAATTCTACACAGTGAAGGGACAGTGCGTAATTTAAAAGACCGCCGTCACGATTTGTATGAAGTGATATTGAAAAAGAGAGATATTTAATGGCGTGGATGTATTTAATTATTGCTGGGTTACTTGAGATTGGCTGGCCTATAGGGTTAAAAATTTCTCAAACCCCTGAAACTCGTTGGCAAGGCATTGCAATTGCAATCGCGTTTATGGTCGCAAGTGGCTTTATGCTTTGGTTAGCGCAAAAGCAAATCTCTATGGGGACTTCTTATGCGGTATGGACGGGTATTGGCGCAGCAGGTACGTTTTTAGTGGGTATATTATTTTACGGTGATGCCGCCACGTTTGGTCGTATTGCTGGTGTGTTAATGATTATTTGTGGTGTGATCACCCTAAAAATTAGTCATTAGTCATTAGTCATTAGTTATTAAAAAATAAGCGCAGGTTGATACCTGCGCTTTTTTAGCTGCTCGGCAGCATTACCAATATTGCAGCCACTGCAATCAATAATAGCCCAGCGCTATCTTGGCGTTTTAGCGGTTGTTTTAGCCATAAAATAGAGATTAACATCGTAAAAAATACTTCTATCTGGCCGAGCGTTTTTACATAGGCAACATGTTGCAAGCTCATTGCGCTAAACCAACCTATTGATCCCAAGCAACTAAATATACTCACCGTACAAGTCATGCCCTTATGCTGAAACATAGTTTTAAATGTATCGCGTTCCTTTAAGGCAATATAAATACACAGCATTAGTGTTTGTAAACTAATAACAAGCAATAAAACCCACGCGGGTGCATAAGGAAAAGCTATACCTGAGCTTAAACTTGCTTCGCGGATCCATGACGATGACAACGCAAACGAAGTACCGCAAGCAAGCCCTGTTAAGGCGGTTTTTAAGCTAAAGTGTTTCACATTGGCGATACCGCTTAATAGCAATACCGCAATTGCACCAATAAACACGCCAAACCAACCAAGTAATGAAAGCGTTGAGCCAAAAAACAGCAACCCGAGTATGGCCGCCATAAGCGCTTCACTTTTAGCTAGCCCGGCGCCTACAGCAAAATTATTCATTTTAAATAATTTAACCATGAGTCCCGTGGCAATAATTTGCACTATGCTGGCACCAATAATGTAGCTAATAAATAAAGGGTTAAATGAAGGAAAGGGAGCATTTTGGTAATAATAAAGCGCATATAAATACAGCCCAGCAATAGGGCTTGCCACAATAAAGCGGGCTAATGTAACGCCAGCAATGCTCACATGAGTGCTTAATTTACTTTGCAGAGCGTTACGCCATGACTGCATAAATGCGGCAAAAATAGTCAGTAAAATCCAAATCATCTTAAACAACATACAATAAGTGGAGGAGTAATTTAGCAGTACTCTGGCATTAAAGCGACCATCAAAAAGGCATAATGAATATTCATCACCTGCGACAATTTGCCACAGTGACGCACTGCTTAAATCGGCTATAGTGTGAGGGGTGTTACTGCTAGCCGCCAGAGCTCAGGTTATTTATATTTGGCGGCTTTTTTCTATTTGCTGTGTTATTTTGGGTCATAAATAATAACTTGAGAATTATAATGACGACTTTATTGGTTTGCGCCTTAATGGCAGTGACTATGCCTTATGTTGCGAGAATCCCAGCTATTATAGAAATGAATAAGCTCGGTGGTTACGATAATAAACATCCGCGGCAACAACAAACACAACTTACAGGACTCGGAGCACGGGCGCTGGCTGCTCATCAAAACTGTTTGAATCGTTAGCAGTTTTTGCCGTTGCTTTGGCTGCTGTATTAGGCACAAACAATGTTAATGCCGTAACCGAAACTTTAGCGATGACGCATATTGTAGCGCGTATTTTATTTTGTACTTTTTATTATTTAAACCTCGATATTATTCGCTCGATCACTTGGCTGGTGGGAATAGGCACCGCTATTGGCATGATCGCCGTCAGTTTATAACGAGAATAAGCAAAAACCACAAAGCAAGCAGCCTAAAAGGGTGCTTGCTTTATAGTCTTAAGCACCTATTCCCATTAATGCGATATGTTAACTCGCTCTATTAAATCACTTTTTTTAACTGTACTGTTGAGTGCAAAATCAAGTTGTATTAGTACGTTTTGTTGTCCCATTGATGAAGGTGTATATTGCCATTGCATCAGTGCTCTTTTTGCTTCTTTGTTAAAGACTGCTTCTGGTTCAGCTTTTACAACAGTAATGTTAGCTGTTTTGCCTGCTGGGGTTATGTCGTATTTTAATACCACTGAACCGCTAATGCCTTGTTCCGCCGCTTGTTTTGGGTAAAGCGGTTCGATTCGCATTACGGGAGCGATAGATGTTTCTTTTTTAGCTGATGCTTCAGGTTGCTTTGCTACAGCTAAGCCGCTGAGCAAGCTCGCAGCGATAAGTAACACGCTTCCTTTTGCTAGGCGCGAATGTGCGCCGTTATGTTTGATATTAGTAAGTCGTTGTAACATGGTTTTTTTATCTCCGTAGTGTGAATAAGCCATCAGACCCGCTGGCGCATTGGCAGCGCAGTTTATTAAGGCTTTGCTGTATAAAATTTGTTGCTGTGTGGTTTTATTGCTTAGTACCCGTTCATCACAAGTTAGCTCCTGCAAACGTCTACAGCTTGCGTAAGCCATCCAAGCCAGAGGGTTAAACCACAATAAAATTGTAGCCAGTAATAGCAGCACATTTATAAGGTTGTCTTTGCGCTTTATATGCACGTTTTCGTGCTCTAGAATAAGCGCCAGAGTAGTATTATCAAACTGAGTATTATAATTGTGCGGCAATACCAGTTTGCTATTAAAAACACCAATGACCATGGGCGTAGCCACCTGAGCACTGGTATAAGTTTTTACTCCGGTTATTACCTGCTTAAAGTTCGCTAATTCAGTGAGCTGTAGGCCTTTAACAAATCGGGTATGGGTAACAACAGCGGCAATTAATAAGACCGTGGTAATAATGACATACAGTAGCGCCCAACTAACACTCAAGCTGTTTGTAAGTGATTGATTAGGCGTGATTAAATGGTAACTAATGCCGCTATTTTGCAGTGGCTTAATTGCACTAGGTAAATTAGCCAACAGAACTGATACAGGTATTAACCAAGCTAATTTATACACAAAGCGTGAACCAAGGGTTTTTAAGCCAAAGCGCTCCAGTAAAACAAACCCTGCAAACAACAGACTTAATAATAGCTGCTGCTCAATGAGCCAATTAAATCCTATTTGAATCGCCATGCTAACTCCTTACTTTTGATTCTTTTCCCAGTCATCAATGACTTTTTTAAGCTCGTTTATATCTTGCTGAGAGAGTTGCTCCGATTTAGCGAAGCCACTTACCAAAGGGGCAATACGACCACTAAAAAAGCGCTCTATGAAGTTCTTACTCTCTTTTAAAGTATAATCAGCACGGGCAATACATGGCGTATAAATATATTGGCGGCCGTCTTTTTCAAAGCTAAGCGCGCCTTTTTTTACTAAACGACCCAATAAGGTTTTAATGGTTTTTTCGTGCCATTGTTTATCGTCACTTAAACGCTCAATAATTTGGCTGGCTGTGGCGGGGTAGTTAATCCAGAGTGCATCCAGCACTTCAAATTCTGCTTTTGATAATTCGATCATTTTATTGCCTACAAGTGTAATCTTTTATTTAAGACTACACCTGTAATCTATTTTTGCAAGTTTATTTTTTGTTTTTTAATCACGCTAAAGGAAGGGGATTAATGTGAGCTTATTGGCTTAAAATATCGTTTTTGTTAATTTTTATAAAGTGGTTTTCTGGGAGGTTTAAATTATCTAATAATAATTCACTGATCTGTACGCGGTATAAATCAATGACTGTGTAGCCACAGTAATGCGCCATTTTACGTATTTGCCTGTTGAGCCCTTGTTTTAAAACAATACTAAATTGATTACTCGCTATTTTAACTGCTTCACAAGGTCGTGTTATTTGCTTATCAACGGGGACGCCTGCTGCCATTTTTTCACAAAAATGCGCGTCTAATGGTTTATTCACAGTGACTAAGTAGCGTTTGGGTTGATGAAAGTCTGGATGAATCAGTTGATTACAAAAGTCTCCGTCGTTGGTCAAGATAATTAAACCACGAGAATCTTTATCAAGGCGGCCAATAGGGTAAACACGGGTAAGTTGAGGCAGGTGATGGATAAGGCTGCTGGGGTCGTGATGATTGAGTTTACAGTCAATCCCTACCGGTTTGTGATAGGCAAAGTACACTAAATCGGCTGGGCCTTTAATGGCGTGGCCATTAACGATAACACGGTCGTTTTCGTCCACATGATCAATATGATTAGCGGGGCGATTATTAACGATGACAACGCCTTCATCAATCAAGCGCGACGCTTGTTTTCGTGAGCAAATACCGGCATGAGCAATGTATTTAGCAAGTCGAATTTTTGTATCCATAATGCCGTGTAATTAAAAAATATTGATCGCGATTATAGCAAAGCTGCGTATTGATTACTTGGACAGTTAATTTAACAGTAGGTAGGTTACTATGGGTATTCAATTTTCAGAACTAAAAAAGCATCAGCCATTACAAAAAGTGGTTGTTCATTCACTGGAAATGGCCTTGTACCAAGTGTCTGTTGTCATTAATAATGTTGAATACTATGTACAAGAAAGTAATGGTGAATTTGTGAAGGCACTAAGCCCATTACATATTCAAAAACGCTTTGAAGATATCGCCTATGCACAAATGATGCTAAGGCACACCAGTGCTTATGATGAAATGTGTGGTCAACCGGAAAAAATTTCCAGTAATATGCTCGAAGTGCCCTTTGGGCAAAACAACCTGTTTTAATATCAGGTATTTGCTAATATAGGTCTATTTGGAATCATCCAATGCACCTATTACATCCCGATAATTCTGAGCAATTAAATCAAGCACTGCGCGCGCACATGCTTGAGTTTAATGCTCAGCACTTCGACGCACAGCGTCAACCTCTTGGCTTTAAATATCTCGATAAACAAGGTGAGTTAGTTGCAGGCATAAGCGGTCATGTGTTTGGTAACTGGTTGCTAATAAGCTGGTTATGGTGCGATGAATCTGCACGAGGCAATGGCTTGGCTGATTTGTTATTAATGTCATTAGAACACGCGGCAATTGAACAAGGCGCTGCTCAGGCTCAGCTTGACACCTTAGATTTTCAAGCCAAGCCTTTTTATGAAAAACGGGGTTACCAAGTTAAATATCAACTTGATAATTACCCACTTAATGGCACTCGTTACTTTATGGAAAAACCGCTAATAGTGGCTAAATAACGCTGATTGGAGCGTTATTTTTTTGCTGTTAATGGCGTACCATCAAAGGTAATACCTAAAAATGGGGTGGCTTCAGGCGCTAACATAAAGGTGCGAATATTCATGTGATCGTCTGCATCTGGGTTGTTTAGTACGTCTTCGCGATAAAATGCCCCAAAACAATCTAATGTATTTTGCTTACTAAGACCATTGAGCTTAGCAAACGCAAAAATTTTGCATGAACCGTTATTTTCACTCGCAGAGCTCAATAACCCATGGTTACTAAAACTGCACGCTGTAAAAGTATAATGCTCATCAATAACGGCCATAGTATCAGCAAAACCAATGCTCTTAGGCTCATTCGCGAGCGTTGTTAAGTAGTTTGTGAGTGTCATACGCTGTCCTTGTTATTATAAGATATTGTTAAGTAATTACCCCTAACCTATCTTATGATTGATTTATATTCAATTGAGCCAATAAAACAAGCATAGTTTATTTACCAATTAAGTGGGTTAACGCATGAATGTTGGTTATTTCAATATCAGCAAGTCCTTTGTAGGCATAGGCTTGTGCTTGATTATTTAACCACACAGACTGGCAGCCAGCGTTATTAGCACCTTGCACATCGCTATCAAGGCTGTCACCTATGTGTAAAATTTCACTGTTGTTAATACGCAAATGTGTTGCAGCTTGATCAAATAAGGTCGTATGTGGTTTAGCTTTACCGTGCAAGCCAGCCTGCAGCACTAGTTCAAACTTATCTTTTAAATTAAAACGCTCAACCTCTACATTACCGTTAGTAATGGCAATTAATTTGTAGTGCTGGCTTAGTTTATCGAGCAATGTTAGTACGTCTTCGCTCACTTCAATATTACTGCGCGCATCAGCAAATGCTTGATAAGCACTGTGTGCATGATGCTCTACTTCATCGTCTTTAAAACCAAGCTCAGACAAAACTAAGCGTAGGGTATGTTTACGCCACTGAGTGACGTTATCAATGAGTTCAGGTTGGTGTTGAACAACTCGCTCACGGCATTGTTGCCAAAACTGTGGCCCCTGTTTTTTATAGCCTGGCAGCGCATTTAAATAATCAATTTGCGCCTGAACGGCTGCGGTTATGATTGGGCGGTTGTCGTATAAGGTGTCGTCTAAGTCAAAGCTTAGTACAGAAAAAGGAGAAATTGCGCGATTAAATCGGATCATGGTTATTACCCTAATCGGTTCGTTTTTTAGCACGTGGATGGGTGTTGTCGTACACCTTAGCCAAGTGCTGAAAATCTAAATGAGTATAAACTTGGGTTGCAGATAAACTACTGTGGCCTAATAGCTCCTGTACTGCTCGTAAATCGCCAGACGATTCTAAAATATGCGACGCAAATGAGTGGCGTAATTTATGCGGATGCACTTGTGAGCTTATACCTTGTTTAATGCCCCATTCTTGCATTCGCAAACGGACTTGGCGCACAGAGATACGGTTTTTTTTACTACTTAAAAATACCGCGTGTTCGTCTGCGCCCATAAATAGCGGCCGAACCGCGAGCCATTTCTTTAATGCCTCAAGGGCCTTAGAGCCAACCGGTATTAGCCGTTCTTTTGCACCTTTACCACGTACCAGTATTTCACCATTACGGGCGTTTATATCCTGCATGTTAGCACCAACTAACTCGCTAATGCGCAGACCTGATGAATACATGAGTTCCATCATGGCTTTATCTCGAATGGCAAGTGGATCGTCATCGGGTATTTCGAGTAAACGTGCCATTTGGTCAACATCAAGATTTTTAGGTAAAGGCTTGGCAAATTTAGGGCCTTTTATCCCTTGCGCGGGGTTATGGTAATGCGGTTGCTCAGTAATATTTTTTGCTTTTAAAAACTTATATAAACTTCGAATGCAGCTTAGCTTTAAGCTGATTGTTCTGCCGCTCAGTTGCTTAGCACGCAGCGCCATGCTGTAACGGCGAATGTGCTCACTTTGTACGGCAAACCAATTGTCGCATAGCTTATTAAAATACAAGGCGGCAAAACCTAATTGGCTAACATATTGATTGACGGTGTGCGCTGAATACTGACGTTCAAATTTTAAGTAGTCACTAAATAATGTAATGGGTGTACGCCAGCTATCGCTTAAGTCGCTAATATTTGGCGTGTCGTCGCTCATGCCAGTTCCAGTAACCGTATTTGTAATGAGCGTACAAAATCTAACACAAATAAGTTATCTTGTGAGGGCTCAAAGTGGTTCTCATCGTGGCTGCCAAAAGCCAAAATTGCGTAGGGGTTAGTGGGTTCGCCAATTAAATACAGGGCGGTCGATTGGGTATCCTCGTTAAAGAGTAAGTCGCGCTCTTGCTGATTTACCCGCCCTAAATAATGATTACTATCTGACAATCTATGCTTTACTAAGCCCTCAAACGCGCTGTCGTATCTTACGAGTTTGCACTCATTAATAGTCGGGCTCATGCAAATAATGTTGCGTAAGTTACTTGCCAAAGTATTAAAGTCGTAATTACTCCAAAGCTGACGATGGCATTGACTGAACAAGCGGTACACGAGTTCATTTTGCGTGGCATACTTGGTCATCGTCTCGATTTGATGTTTTAACTGAGTATTATGTTCACGTAGTTGACGTTGCTGAATATGTACTAACGAAGTCGCACCCTGAACTTGCTGTTGTAACTCAAGTTGCGCTAATAGCGCAGGTTGATTTATTAAAAAATCAGGGTGCTGTTGTAAGTAATCTATTACTTGCTGTTTAGTTAATTCACTCATAGTGCAACTTGCCCATCAAATACATGTTCAGCGGGGCCTGTCATACGCACTGGGTGGCCTTCGCCACTCCAGCGAACTTGTAAGCTACCGCCTGGTAAATCAACTTGCACTGTGCTGGTGAGCTTGTTTTGAATAAAGCCAATCACCATAGCGGCACACGCACCGGTACCACAAGCAAGTGTTTCGCTTACACCACGTTCCCACACTCTGAGTTTAATGTGTTCTTGAGAAATAACCTGCATAAAGCCAATATTTGCGCGCTGTGGAAAACGTTCATGATTTTCAAGCAACGGGCCAAGGGTACTCACTTGTGCCGTTTCAATGTTGTCTACTTCCATGACGCAATGCGGGTTACCCATAGAAACAGCACCACTAAAAACGGTATGTTCTTCTGCACGAATAATATAAGTCAGCTCACGTTTGGTTGCTTTAAGCGGGATTTTACTCGGCTCAAAATTAGGGTGTCCCATGTTAACCGTTACTTGGCCGTCTTTTTCAATATACAGGGTGAGGTTACCAGATTTAGTTGAAACGCTAATTTTATGTTTATTGGTTAAGCCTTTCATGCGCACAAAGCGGGCAAAGCAACGGGCGCCGTTACCACATTGTTCTACTTCGTGGCCGTCGGCATTAAAAATCCGATAGTGAAAATCGAGATCGGGTGAGTAAGGGGCTTCAACCATCAGTAATTGGTCAAACCCAATGCCGAAATGGCGATCGGCCAGCTTTTTGATTTGATCACGGGATAAAAAAACGTTTTGTGTAATATTATCAATCACAACAAAGTCGTTACCTAAGCCGTGCATTTTGGAAAAATTAACTAACATAGCGCTCTAATTCGGTTTTGCTCTGCGCTAATCATGCCACAGAGCAGCTAGGTAACAAAAACGTTTATGGTAAAATTTTCTCACCTTGGTACAGGCTCTCGATGGTTTCGCGTTCGCGAATAAGATGATGTTGCTCACCATCTACCATTATTTCGGCAACCCGTGGGCGTGAGTTATAATTTGAACTCATTGTAAAGCCGTATGCTCCAGCGCTTCGCTGCACTAATAAGTCACCTTGTTTGAGTGCTAGAGGGCGGTCTTTACCTAAAAAGTCACCGGTTTCACACACCGGCCCAACCACATCATAGTTGTGGGTAGGTGTTTCGTCATCACGCACCGAGACAGGAATAATTTTTTGCCACGCTTGATAAAGTGATGGGCGCAACATGTCATTCATACCCGCATCAACAATCGCAAAGTACTTGTCTTGATTTTGCTTAATAAACTCAACCTGAGTCACTAAAATCCCAGCGTTGGCGGCAATAGCTCGCCCTGGTTCAAAAATCAGTTCAAGGTGGCGATAATTAGTAAGGCGCTGTGTTACTTGTGCTGCATACTCACTCGGGTGGGGAGGCTGTTCGTCGTCGTAGGTTACGCCAAGGCCTCCACCAATATCTAAATGGCTTAACTCAATACCTGCATTTTTTAACTCATCAATTAATGCCAGTAGTTTATCAAGCGCCTCTAAAAACGGTTTGGTTTGTGTCAGCTGTGAGCCAATGTGACAATCAACCCCAACTATATTTAAGCCAGGTAACGACGCAGCATGTTGGTACACACTTAACGCGGTTTCGATACCAATGCCAAATTTGTTTTCTTTTAGGCCAGTAGAAATATACGGGTGTGTTTTAGCATCAATATCAGGATTAACACGAATAGAAATTGGCGCGTCTAGATTAAGCTCACACGCTACTTCTGAAATGCGCTCAAGCTCTGAGATTGATTCAACGTTAAAACATTTAATACCTAATTCTAACGCATAAGCAATTTCGTCAGCGGTTTTAGCAACCCCAGAAAACACCACTTTATTGGCTGCGCCTCCCGCTTTGATGACCCGCGCGAGCTCGCCTTTTGAAACAATGTCAAAACCCGCACCAAGTCGCGCCAGTATATTTAATACTGCAATATTTGAATTTGCTTTAACGGCGTAGCACACTAGGCTTTTATGATCTTGAGCTGCATTGGCAAACGCTAAATAATGGCGTTCAAACGTCGCTCTTGAATACACATAACACGGTGTACCATAGTGCTGTGCAATCGTTGCTACGCTGACATCTTCAGCAAATAGTTGGTTGTTTTTATAATTAAAAAAATCCATTTACTGCTCCTGTTTTTGCTCAATAGGTGTTTGCTTGTTGGGGGTGTCTGTTGGCTGATTTTGTTCAGTAGGCTGCTCTGGTAAGTACAGCGGGCCGCTTTGACCACAGCCAGCTAACGCACACAACAAAACGGTGCTGATTAATAGTTGTTTTAATTGTAAGGTATATGTCGCTTTCATTAGATTAATACGGTTGCTGGCTTTATAATCGCAGAGTAACAGAATATCTAAAAAATGCAGCTATTCGCGGATGATTTTATTCCTGTTACACTAGCTGTACAAACATGCACCCATTATTTAGGCGTCTTGCCTGCAAAGGAAATTAACGATGACTGATCACGAATATCACCAGTTAGCAGAAGCTCTTATGTTCACAATTGAAGAACAAGTTGATGATTGTGAAGCAGATTTAGATTATGAATCGGCTCAAGGTATTTTAGAAATTATTTTTCCAGATCGCAGTAAAATTGTGATTAATAAGCAAGCACCGTTGCATCAAGTGTGGGTGGCAACAAAATTTAACGGTCACCATTTTGAAATGCGTGATGGTCAATGGATTGATAACCGCTCAGGCGCAGAGTTTTGGAGTTTCATCAATGAAGCGTCAACACGTCAAGCGGGTCAAGAAATTAAGTGGCAATCATCGCTATGAGTTTAGAGTTTGTTCAATACCCAGCTCAGGGAACGCATAAAGCCACGGTTATTTGGCTACATGGTTTGGGTGATTCAGGTGATGGTTTTGCCCCAGTAGCGCCACAGCTCGATTTACCCAGTGAACTAGGTGTGCGTTTTATCTTTCCGCATGCGCCTATGCAGGCTGTTACTATTAACGGCGGTATGCAGATGCGCTCATGGTATGACATTAAATCGATGGATTTAGACAAACGTGCAGATGAGCAAGGGGTTAGGAAGTCTGCAGAAAAAGTTGAGCAATTAATAACGCAAGAAATTGCTAACGGCATACCGGCGAACAAAATTATTTTAGCGGGATTTTCACAAGGTGGCGTCATATCGCTACATTTAGCCCCGCGTTTAGAGCAAAAGCTTGCTGGCGTTATGGCACTATCAACCTATATGTGTGTGCCACATAAATTGGCTGATGAAGCAAAGCAAACACAGCTAAATATATTTATGGCTCATGGGAGCCAAGATGACGTTGTACCGCATAGCGCGGGTAGAAGTGCGTTTGAAGTATTATCAACGCATAACATGGATGTGAGTTGGCAAGAATACCCTATGGGGCATCAGGTTTGTACACAAGAGTTACAAGCTGTGCGCCAATGGTTAATTTCTCGCTTAAGTTAGTTTAGGAGCCGCTGAGGGTCAAAATGAGTCAAAAAATAGTAATAACAGCAAATGTAAAACGTGAACCACAGGTTAGCGAACCCAGCGTGAGCTATGAGTGGCATTGGCGTCGGATTGTGAGTATTTCTATGTTGGTGATTATGACCTCTGCAGCGGTTATTTACGGCCTGTCTAGCGCTGTGAATGCTGATCAAGGGGCGCCGCATCCTAATGAGCAGCTCGATTTTACTGAGCAACAAACAGCAATTGTGTCGCTAAGCAATGATACTGCAGCATCAGCAGAGAGTGAAAACGCAACAGATGCTGATGAGGAGCCGCTGAGTAGTGTCGCAATTGCAGCACCTAAAATCCTTTCCCCAGATGAGCAAAAACCAGCTCCTACTACCGAAAAAGTAACATCAGAGCCTAAAGTTCAACAAAGTATTATTGAGCAAGAAGTAGAGCCAACGCTCACTGCTGAGCCTGAAGAAGCAGCCATGGCTGCAACAGATAACCAAACGCCTGAAACCGAAACGGCCAGTGAAAAACCGGCTGAGCAAAAAGTATTTGCTGAATCAGCACAAGTTGCGAGTGTGGCCATTGGTGCCAAAATAGATACAGCTACTATTAGCCGAGCCGTATTAACGCGCAGTGTGAGTAATCGTGAACCAACCAATGTATTTGCCGCCGATGTGCGTTTAAGCCAATTTGAAGAATCATTGTCATTTTTTAGTGAGCTTAAAAACTTACAAGGTCAGCAGGTAAAGCATATTTGGTTATTTGAAGGCGAAGTGATGGCGGAAGTGTCGCTCAAAGTTACTTCTCCGCGCTACCGAACTTACTCAACTAAAAATATTATGGATTCCCAGTTAGGGAATTGGCGCGTTGATGTGGTTGATGAGCGAGGTTTACTCATTGCGCAAAAAGAATTTAGAATTTTAGCTGATTAAATCGCCCTCAGATAGAACAGGTTTTAATCCTGGAAGGTCAACAGACCCCAGTAATTATTAATGGATATTTTATGACTGAAAAAACAAAGTTAGTTCGCATTGCTACTCGTAAAAGTGCATTGGCACTGTGGCAGGCTGAATTTGTAAAAGCGCAGCTAGAGCATTTTCACGATGACGTGCGTGTAGAGCTGGTGCCTATGTCGACTCAAGGTGACATTATTTTAGATACACCACTGGCTAAAATTGGTGGTAAAGGCTTATTTGTAAAAGAACTAGAACAAGCCATGCTTGATGGGCGAGCAGACATTGCAGTGCATTCAATGAAAGATGTGCCAGTCGAATTTCCAGATGATTTAGAGTTACACGTTATTTGTGAGCGTGAAGACTCGCGTGACGCATTTGTCTCAAATAATTTTGCCAATATTGATGCTTTACCGCAAGGCGCCATTGTTGGCACCTCAAGTTTACGTCGCCAATGCCAAATCAGAGCGTTGCGTCCAGATTTAGAAATTCGTGACTTACGTGGCAATGTAAATACACGTTTAGCAAAGCTTGATAGTGGTCAATACGATGCGATTATACTCGCAGCGGCTGGGCTAATTCGTTTAGAAATGGGTGAACGTATTCGTGACTTTATTGAGCCAGAAGTGTCGTTACCTGCTAATGGTCAAGGTGCTGTCGGTATTGAATGCCGTATAAATGATGAAGTTACTAAAGCCTTATTAGCTCCGCTGGAGCACAGTGAAACTCGTATTCGTGTTAATGCCGAGCGCGCAATGAACCGCCACTTAGAAGGGGGCTGCCAAGTTCCGATTGGTGCTTATGCATTGGTTGATGGTGAGCAAGTGCATTTACGTGGTTTAGTTGGGGCGATTGATGGCAGCGAAATTTTACGCGATGAAATTAGTGGGCATGTTGATGATGCGGAAAAATTAGGAGTTGAGCTGGCTAAAAAACTCTTAGCACAAGGCGCAGATAAAATCCTTGCTGACGTATATCGAGACGCATAATGAAACACATCTTGATAACTCGGCCCGAAGGAAAAGGCGCAGCCCTTGCACAGCAACTTGAGCAAGCGGGTTATCAAGCGTCTTTATGTCCTGTTCTAAAAATAACGTATTTAACCCCAACCAGCGTTGAGCTAAGCCCGTTGGTTAATGCCGACAAAATTATTTTTGTTTCGCAAGATGCAGTACATGCACTGAGTGCCCTTAAGCCTGCAATTAACACCAAAGCGCAGTTTTATGGTGTTGGCCAACAAACAGCCGACACCATTTATGAAGTATTTGGTGTACGTGCTGCTTTGCCAAAACAACATGATTCTGAGGGGTTGCTGGCGCTTAAGTCATTGGCTGAGGTTGATGGCAGTAATATCGTGTTGGTTAAAGGTATTGGTGGGCGGCCTGAGATAGCAAAAACCTTAAAACAACGCGGTGC
Organism: Pseudoalteromonas sp. G5_S1_54_S4; assembly: GCF_054968565.1. Taxonomy (NCBI): domain Bacteria; kingdom Pseudomonadati; phylum Pseudomonadota; class Gammaproteobacteria; order Alteromonadales; family Pseudoalteromonadaceae; genus Pseudoalteromonas; species Pseudoalteromonas sp. G5_S1_54_S4. The sequence continues at coordinate 58,496 of NZ_JBQKUL010000011.1, forward strand.
TTTTTTAAATAATTGTGTGGTGTATCAGCGTGAGCCGGCAGCGCAACAACCCGCTGACTGGATAGACCACTGGCAAAGCCAGAATGTACACGGTATAGTCATTACTAGTAATGCCGCCGTTGATGCCATTTTTAATACCCTTACCGCGGCGCAACTAACATGGTTACAACAGTGCGAATTTTATGTTGCCAGTGAGCGTATTGGCGATTATTTACAACAGCAAAAAATAAATTCGACACATATACATACTGCGGCAGGGGCTAGCGACCACGCTATGTTTGCCTGCATTAATCAGCAAGGTAGCAAAATGAGTGAACAGTCAGCGACGTCAAAAGTAGAAAAAGCAGCAGCGCAACCAATAGCCAATAACACGTCTAATACCGCTAAAAACGACACTGCAAAAGCTAATAATCAAACGCAAAATAATACCCATAAAGTGAGTAAGGTGGGCAGTTTAGCGTTGGTGATTTCGTTACTTGTTGCCAGTGGCGTGGGTTATGAGTTTTATCAAAAGCTCAATGCCGGTAAAGTGCAAAATTTAGCGGTTAATGCATTAACAGAGCAAAATAAGATATTGCAGCAAGAGCTGCAATATCTTAAGTCTGAGCAACTCAGTCTACAGCAAGCGTTACAAAAGAGCGAAGAGCAAACTGCTATGGCGCTCAATGAAAACTCTGTAAAAAATCAGCAAGCATTAAAAGCAGCACTGCAAAAAGTGCAGCAAAGTGGTAACACATTAAACCCACAAGAAGTGACTAGCTTACAACGCATGGCTGAATTTAAATTGTGGGCTGAACAAGATTATCAAGGCACAAGTGCAGTGCTTAAACGTTTAGATTCACTTTTAAGCGACCACCCAGGCACGCTTGAGTTGCGCCAAGCAATTATACAAGACATACAAACGCTCGATAGCATTAAACCCGTTGCAACAGAGGCGATTTACTTACAGTTAAATAGTGTAAGAGATCGTATCGATAACTTGGTATTTAATGCGGTTAATTTGCCAGAAAAAGCGTCAGTAACTGACGAAAACGCGCTCTCTGAAAATATGAGTGATTGGCAACAAAACATCCGAAATAGCTGGAATAAAATAGTTGATAGCTTTATTACAATTCGCCATCACGAAGGGGTATTAATAGAGCCGCTATTAACTGATAGAGAGCGCCACCTGATTAATCAGCGCATAAAGCTCAATATTACTCAGGCGCAAGATGCGCTAATGAGCAAGCAAGCCAGCATCTATTTTAGCGCCTTAAACGACACAAAACGTTTGGTTAATGAATACTTTAAGCAAGATGATAATGCCACAAAAGTGGTACTACAAACTTTAGTAAACCTTGAAAAAGAGCCGCTTAACTTTAGCCCTGAGGTGACATTGCAAAGTACTGAGCAAGTTAAGGAGTGGGCACAATGATAGGGTTGATCATTTTTATTGTCGCTATTGTATTGGTATTAGCGATCACTCCTTTCGTGTTAGATGAAAAAGGCTATGTGCTGATTTCATTTAATAACACCACCATAGAAGGTACGATTGTTTCGTTTTGTATTATGGCGGCACTGAGCGCAGCGGCTTTGTATTTAACTTATAAACTCGTACGCTACTGTTTATCTATTTACAGAAATACCAAACATGGATTTTTTGCTCGCAGCCAAGAGCGCAAGCATGCAGCTATAGAGCAAGCACTGTGGAGCTTGATTAATGACGATTACGCGCAAGTGGAAAGCGCGTTATCAAGTAACAGTGTGCCTGCTAAATTTGACGATATACGTTTAGCATTATTAGCAAAAGCCGCACTTGCAAATAATCAGCCAGATAAAGCGCTTGAGCGTTTATTTGAAATCAGCCCAGAGCAACAACTTAAAGTGGCTAAACTATGGTTAGCCAGTGGCGACAGCAGTGTTATTGAACCGCAAATACGGATGGCGGCTGAATCTAAAAAAGCCACGGTACTTGAGCTTAAATTGTACACTGAAGTGTTGGTGCAACAGCAGCACTTTAAAATATTAGAAGATTTTTTACCGCGCTTATTACGTAAAGATGCATTGAGCGATAAGCAGTGGCAGCAGGTGTTTTCAGCTTATTTTGCTGCTCAAGCAAGTGATGAGCTAACCAGTAAATACCAGCAATTAGGTAAGAAATTGCAAGCACATGCGCATACGGCTTATTTAGCCCAAATGGCCAAAACAGGGCAGTTGGCGAGTATTGAAAACGAGTTAATTAAAATGCTCAAACACGCTAAGCACCATACTGAACTTGCCGACATTTTACGTGAAGCTGCGCCAAGTAATGCATATAAGTTGCAATCAAGCATTCAAGAGCGGTTGAAAAAAGACGAGCACAATAACGCGTTATTATTAGCGCTGGCGTGTTTAGCGAATGCCCAAGGTGATTATGATTTAGCTGCACGAGTATTCGACAAAGCGCTTAATAGCGATAACAAATCACAGTATCGACAACAAGCTATACTAAGCTATAAACACAGCGCACAATTAGATAAGGCGCTTGTGCTCTATCAATAATGGATTATATTTTATAAATCAATAATTAAAAGCGCAGGAGCGAAGGCTATGAAAAATGTGTTTACACTCTCTTTTAGTCTTGCATGCGCTTATTTTTTTACTGGTTATCTTAGTAATTTATTACTCGCAGTAGACGGCTATGCCGTGGCTTCTTGGCCACCTGCAGGCATTGCACTAGCCAGTTTTTTATTATGGCGCCATCGCGCTTACTTAGGCATTATTGCTGGTTCTTTACTGATTAATTTAATTCATCTAGACCATGTTACAGATATTTTAAACTGGCAAATTTTGTTACATGCAGTGGGCCTCAGCTTCGCTGCTTTTTTGCAAGCATGGCTTGGCGCGCAAATAATTACAAAAGTAATAAAAGCCCCTTTAGACCTTTCATCGTTAAAATTAAGTATTCAAAGCTTAGTAATTGCAGGTCCTGTCTGCTGTGTTATAGGCGCTATTGCTGGCACGAGTTTATTAGTATTTAACCAGATCATCCCTGCTGCGAATGCGCTGGATAATTTTATTACTTGGTGGATAGGTGACAGCATTGGCGTATTAATTTTTACCCCATTACTATTAGCTGTATTTCACTATTCTGAGATGCGCCATCGGCTACAAGTTATTGTTCCTGCATTACTTATTTATGCGATTATTAGTATTAGTTTTTATGGTGCAGCGAGTGTAAAAAAACAAAAAGACACTCAAAAGCAAGAAACGAAAGTGCTTGCGACTCAAAGCGCTATAAATCAAAAGTTAGATGAGATCATTGCGCATCTATCTTTATTAAGTGGTTTTTTAGCAAATAGTGAAGACGTTAGTTTTAGTGAGTTTACGCAGTTTACAGCTAAACAATTAAGCTACAGTGAAGAAATACTTGCTTTTAAATGGGTTCCTGCGATTACTGATGATTCTCGTGCCGAGTATCAATCATGGATTGAGCAAGTTGATAGCGAAAACCCGTTTATCAAACAAAAATCAGCGAATGGGCAATGGCAAAAAGCCCCCTATCGAGAGCTCTATTACCCTGTAAAATATATAAATCCACTTAGGGGTATGAAAGATATTGTTGGGTTTGATTTAGGTTCAAACGAGCAAGTGCGTACAGCACTCACTAAATCTAAAGTACTTAATGAATTGGTGATCAGTGAACCGACAGCACTGATACCTAATAACGATGAATTAAGTGTACTCTTTATGTATCCCGTTTTTGGAAATGTGGTAACAGAAGGCGATTTTAAAGGATTTGTTGTTGCCGTGGTTAGCTTAGCTAAACTTTCTAAGTCGCTGTCGTTTGACTCTAATGAGCGTATTGCGATTAGTTTTTTTGATATTAATAATGCTGAAAAACAGCAGCCACTTTATATTGCAGAGCATCATTCTATGGTGTTACTAAAAAAATATCAGTTGTTAATTGGTCAGCGAATGTGGCGCGTTGAGCTGCATCAACCCGTTTTAAAATCATCGTGGTTCATATACTGGCTAGCGCAAATAGTGGGTATGTTATTTGTGTGGTTGTTAATTATATTTTTGATCTCTGTGACGGCTACCAATATTCGGATTCGCGAACAAGTGGCAAAGCAAACACTCACGCTACGCCAAGAAAAACAAAAGGCCGATGAAGCCAGTGCTATAAAAAGTCAGTTTTTAGCCAACATGAGTCATGAAATACGCACGCCAATAAATGGCATAAAGGGTATGCACTATCTAGCGCTACAACAACAGGATTGGCAGCAAGCAAAAGGCTATATAGAGCAAGCTGATGGTGCTCTAAGTGTATTATTAAGAGTGTTAAACGATGTACTCGACTTTTCTAAAATGGAAGCCGGTAAACTTGAGTTAATGCAAGAGCCTGTGAACCTCAAGCAATTAGCTGAGGACATCGTCGGTTTAATGCAATTTGAGGTGGAGAGTAAATCGCTTTCTTTAAAATTAGAGTATGACAGCGATGCGCATTTAATTCTCAATACCGATCCTATTCGTTTAAAGCAAATTCTGCTTAATTTATTAAATAATGCAGTAAAATTTACCGCAAAGGGCTGTATTACGTTAAAGATTTGGCAATCATCAAAAATGACATATTTTAGTGTTAACGATACCGGGATTGGCATTAGCTCTGCAGCTCAAAAACAGCTTTTTAAACCCTTTTCTCAAGCAGATAGCTCAACGTCACGTCAGTACGGTGGTACTGGTTTAGGTTTGAGTATTTGTAAAAAATTGGTCGAATTGATGGGAGGGGCTATTGATTTAAAAAGCAGTGAGGGGCATGGATCTACGTTTACTTTTAGCTTACCAGTTCATTCATCGCTGCCAAAAGCCAAATACAGTGCTGATGCTTTATCAAAAATTGATGTGAGTAATATTTCTTTAGAAAAATATCAATTACTTATAGTGGAAGACAACCCATTAAACCAACATGTTGTAAGTGCTATTTTAGAAACTAAACACGGTATTGCTGATATCGCAAATGATGGCTTAGAAGCGATTACGATGCTTAGCGAAAAAAACTACGACCTAGTATTAATGGATATTCAAATGCCTAATATGGATGGTTTACAAGCAACAAAAGTGATTCGTAATGAGTTAGGTTTTTTTGATTTACCTATTATTGGTTTATCCGCCAACGCTCACGAACAAGACGCTCAAAAAGCGATTGCCTCTGGAATGGATAGCTACATGACCAAGCCTATTGAAGCTGATGAGCTATTTAAAACGCTTTGGTATTATTTATCTCGCTTAGATAAGTAACACGTATTTTTGTACAAAAGGCAGACATAAGACCTCCAAGCGCCATTTTAAATATTCTACACTTGAAATATTACTGTACCTGCGTATCATTCGCGCAATTTTAACTCAACCGAGTAGCTACTATGATTAATAGAAAAATACCTTTGCTAGATATTCACCGTCACTTAGATGGGAATGTACGCGCGCAAACCATACTAGAACTTGGTCGTCAGTTTAATATAGCTTTACCAGCAGATAATGTTGAGGCACTTATTCCTCATGTTCAAGTTATTGATCCTGAGCCAAACCTAATGGCTTTTTTACAAAAGCTTGATTGGGGGGTCACGGTACTGGGTGATTACGATGCCTGTAGACGAATTGCAATAGAGAACATTGAAGATGCACAAGCGCAAGGCCTTGATTACGTAGAGCTACGTTTTAGCCCTTACTACATGGCACAAAGCCAAGGTTTACATCCTCAGGGCGTTGTTGAAGCCGTGGTCGATGGTATTAAAAGTGCAACAAAAGATGCTGATATTAAAGCAAACTTAATTGGTATTTTATCTCGTACTTACGGTGTTAAAACCTGTCAACACGAGCTGGATGCTTTACTTGCTTTTAAAAATGATTTGGTCGCGGTTGATTTAGCCGGTGACGAAATTGGTTACCCTGGTGAACTGTTTGTTGATCACTTTAAACAAGTACGCGATGCATATTTAGCGGTTACTGTGCATGCTGGCGAAGCATTGGGTGCTGCAAGTATTTGGCAAGCATTAAACGAGCTTGGCGCAAGCAGAATAGGGCATGGCGTTAAAGCGATTGAAGACTCAACGCTAATGGATTATTTACGTGATAACCGTATTGGTATTGAATCGTGCTTAACCAGCAATATTCAAACCAGCACAGTGAATGATTTAACTAAGCATCCGCTTAAACAGTTTTTAGATCATGGCATTTTGGCCAGCATTAATACCGATGATCCGGCTGTTGAAGGGATTGAAATTGAGTACGAATATGCAACTGCAGCGCCACAAGCTGGTTTATCGCAAGCTGATATGGAAAAAGCGCAAGCCAATGCACTTGAAATTGCGTATTTAAGTGATGCAGATAAACAGGCACTCAAAACCAAAGTCGCACAGCGTTAATCACCCATACGATTAAAAATGCCACTGTTTACAGTGGCATTTTTGTTTATATGTGAGTTTGACAGCTAACGTAATTATCATAAAGTGCTTTTAAAATATCGGCACGGCTGATCATGCCAACTACAACGTCACCATCAACTACAGGGTAATTCTTTGGCTTACCAGGTTGCATTTGTTCTGCTAATTCCATGATATTGGTATCACCGCTGACCGTCACAACTTCTGTTTGCATCAACTGCGACACTTTTACCATACCGTCACAAAAATAACTGCTTTGCATTAGGGGTTTAAGTAGCTCTTGCTCAGAGATAAAACCTACTAGCAACTTGTTATCGTCAAATACTGGGGCACCAAGCAATTTAAATTTTTGTAGTTCTGCAATGGCGGTCGTCATTTCTGTATTAGGGGTGATATGAGGCAACTTGTGTTGCATAAAATCTTTTACTTTTGTATTTAGCATTTAGGTTTCTCCCGCTGAATGTTCTATACAAAGTATGGTTTATAGATTGGATTTTAGGAAATTGTTTATGTTGATGAGTTTAATAGGTAATAACAATCATCGCAGCGGTAATGGCGGGCAATAAAAACAATTAAGGCACCCTAAGGTGCCTTAAAAATGATGCATTTGCTGTTATTTTATAAAAGCAAATGCATCCGCGTACATGTTTTCGCGAATGGCGCCATGGCTAATAAAGTCATCGCGCACTATGCCTATCATGTCAAAACGACCTGCCATGTAAATATCGTAAGGTTCAAGCGAGATGATATCGTCCATTACAGCTTTATGCACATAACCAGTATGGCCAGTCCAGCTGTCAGTAGGATTTTCTACCACAGGAATAAATTCGAAGTGCTTATGACTATCTGCCCAAGCTTTCATTTCGCTGTGTGCATACAGCGCAGACTCTTCTTTAACACCCCAATAAAATAGCACTGGGCGCTGACAATTTATTTCAGCAAGGTGATCGGCTATTGATTTTGCGTAAGAGAAGCCTGTGCCGCCAGCAAGTAAAATAATGGGGCGCTCGCACTGCAAACGTAGTTGAGAAACACCTAAGCCCGCTTCAATAGTCACGGTTTGATTATTATTGTGGGCACTACGAAGGTGCTCTAGCGATTGCATAGCATATGAGTCAGCAACTGAAGCACCAATATGTAATTCTAAAGCATCCGTTTGTGAAGGACGGCTTGCAATTGAAAACGCACGTTTATCTTTTTCACCTAAAACCAATTGTAAATATTGGCCAGCTTCAAATGTGACGGGTTGCTGCGGCTTTAAAATAACTTTATGAACAAATTCTGTTAGTGGACTGATAGAAACAACGTCAGCGTGTAATGTTTGCATGTTTTACCTTAAATTAGCGGATACGCACTTTATTTGAGCAATAGTAGCATATCCGCAGGGTGAGTTTATAGCCTAGACCAAAGTCGTTAAAGAATACCTAGGCTATCCCAAAGTTCATCAACGCGATCTTTAGTGGCTTGATCCATAACAATAGGTTCGCCCCACTCACGGGTTGTTTCGCCAGGCCATTTGTTGGTTGCATCCATGCCCATTTTTGAACCAAGGCCAGAGACAGGCGATGCAAAGTCTAAATAGTCTATTGGCGTGTTTTCAATTAACGTGGTGTCGCGTGCAGGATCCATACGGGTAGTAATAGCCCATATTACATCGTTCCAATCTCGGGCGTTAATGTCATCGTCGCAGACAATAACAAATTTAGTGTACATAAACTGTCGTAGGAATGACCAAACCCCCATCATTACGCGCTTGGCGTGCCCGGGGTATTGTTTTTTCATCGTAACCACGGCCATACGGTACGAGCAGCCCTCTGGCGGTAAATAAAAATCAACGATTTCTGGAAACTGTTTTTGTAAAATTGGCACAAATACTTCGTTTAAAGCCACCCCTAAAATAGCTGGCTCATCAGGCGGACGACCCGTAAAGGTACTGTGATAAATAGGGTCTTTACGATGAGTAATATGAGTGACTGTCATAACGGGAAAGTCATCGACTTCATTATAGTAACCCGTATGGTCGCCATAAGGGCCTTCAGGTGCCATTTCATCTGGCATAATATGCCCTTCAAGCACGATTTCTGCGCTGGCCGGTACTTGTAAATCATTCGAAATAGACTTAACCACTTCCGTTTTACTGCCACGCAATAAACCGGCAAAAGCATATTCGCTTAATGTATCGGGGACCGGAGTAACCGCCCCTAAAATTGTGGCAGGATCAGCCCCTAATGCCACTGATACCGGATACGGCTCACCAGGGTGTTCTTTGCACCACTCTTGAAAATCAAGCGCGCCACCACGATGAGATAACCAACGCATAATAATTTTATTTTTGCCAAGTAACTGCTGGCGATAAATCCCTAAATTTTGACGCTTTTTATAAGGCCCTTTGGTAACGGTTAAACCCCAGGTAATTAAAGGCGCAGCATCACCAGGCCAGCAATGCTGAATAGGAAGCTTGGTTAAATCAACATCGTCACCTTGTAAAATAACTTGTTGGCAGGGCGCTTTTTTTACTTCTTTGGCTGGCATATTAAGGACTTGCTTAAATACCGGAATTTGTCCAAGGGCTTCTTTAATGCCTTTCGGTGGCTCTGGCTCTTTTAAAAATGCTAATAACTTACCAACTTCTCGTAATTCACTGACATCTTCTTGGCCCATACCCATTGCTACACGCTTAGGTGTACCAAATAAGTTAGCTAGAACAGGCATGTCATACCCTTTCGGGTTTTCAAATAATAAAGCGGGGCCTTTAGCACGCAGTGTGCGATCGGCAATTTCGGTCATCTCAAGATACGGGTCGATTTCTTGGCTGATGCGTTTTAATTCGCCTCGTTTTTCAAGTAAATCGATAAAATCGCGTAGATCTTTGTATTTCATTGTGGGCCGTTACTTAGCAAAAAGTTAAAAGTATTATACCCAGTTCATGCAAGCCAAGTCATTACTTGCACTTAAAACTTAAAGCGCTCTACCGCACCTTTTAAAGAGTGTGCAAGTTGATTAACATCTTCACTTTCGCTTGCTAGGGTCGTCGCATTGTCGGCATTTAAGGTGGCATGATCGGTTACCTTAGCCATTATTTGTTGGATATCAGTGCTGTTTGCAAGTTGTTCATGCGATGCATGGGCAATGTCTTTGCTCATTGCATTGACCGATACTAACGTGCTTTTGATACGCTCAACGGCTGCATTTAGTTCAGTACTGTTTTCAACACAATGTTTGGCTTGTTGTTGACCATCATTTATTTCAGCTTGGGTAGACTGAGTATGTTGTTGTAGTGTGTTGATCATGGTGGTTATTTCGCTAGTGGAGCTTTGTGTTCGTGCTGCAAGCGAACGCACTTCATCAGCCACTACGGCAAATCCTCGACCATGTTCACCGGCTCTTGCTGCTTCAATGGCCGCATTAAGCGCTAGCAAATTGGTTTGCTCTGCAATACTGCTAATCGTATCAACAATAGCGCCAATCAGTTTGGTGTATTGTGCAAGCTCTTCGGTGCTGCTAACTGCTTTATCTAGGCGGCTTAAAAGAGATTCAATACTTTGGCTATTGTTGTTTGCAATGTCATTGACATCATTTGCAAACTGCGAGGCATTCGTTATTTCATTTGAGGTACTCTGCGCTTGTTCGTAAACGGCTTGTGAGCTTTGTAGCATACGTTGCGCTAATGAGGTTGCTTGTGCGCTGCGTTCCAGCTGTTGCTTAGCAACGATGGTCATTTGTTGCCCTTTTTCACTGGTTTGAATGGCTGAATTATCGAGTTCGTAGGCGTCGTTACTGATCCCTTTTATTAGGTGAGTTAAATCATCACAAAGCTTATTGGTATTATGCAGTAAGGTACCAAATTCGTCTTTACTTAGAGGATTACTACGCTGTGAAAAGTCACCTGAGGCTATGCGTGCGAGTTCTTTATTCACCTTTTTAAGTGGTTTTAGCATGGCGTTAGTAGTAAACACTGAAATAATAACCAGCAAAACAATTAAAACAAAAGCAATAATAATAACTAAGCTAGAGCCGGTATTGATTGCTGACTTAGCGCTCTCTTGCAGGGAGTTAAAGCGCGTGTCTGCAAGTTTATTAAGCTCAATTAGCTGATTTTCTATAATGATAAAAGCATGTTGAAAACTTTCAAACCGCTGATCAACCTTGTCTTTGCTATTGAGTACAGTGTTCTGCAATGCATACAGCCCATCAGGATTATTTAATAGGCTGCTTAAATCGTTAAACGCCGCTATTAACTCATTGGTGTTGAGCTTATTTGCAATAGGAGAGGCTTGTTGCTCTAAATAACTAAGATTAGATTGAATATTATCGAGTAAAAAAGAAGTGTCCTGTTGGTGGGCATTGATATCTTCAGAGGTGGTTACTTGCCCAATGCCTTTGACATTATTGTTTAGAGTAAATAATAAATCATCAATTCGAGTCGCTGTGCCAAAGACTGCATTTAAAAGCGATTGCTGGTTGCCCGCTACGTTTATAAGCTCTATATCAAGTAATTGGTTACTCAGATCGCGAAGCTGTTCATTAAAGGTAACTGTCAGTGCTGCGGCGGTACTTTGCGCCTTAAAGCGTTGCTCTTTTGTTGCAAGCATGTCGTTGCTTATAGTATTTAGTTTAGTGAAGTCATTATGAATAGTAACAAGTAATGTTTGCATACTTTGTTGCTTGGCAACTTGTGCTTTTAGCGTCTCTAATTTATTAAAAAACTGTGTTTGCTCTGCGTGTGCTTGCTTTTTATTTTGCAGTAGTAAATCAAGTTTAGTTTGGCTGTAAGCAATGGCGTTAAATTTAGTAATTGAAAGTAGCGATAAACGCAGGTCTTTACTCGCTTGCTGTACCGGAACCGCTAGCGTTTCTATGCGCGAATTAGTGGTACTGATTTGATGGAGTGACCAGTAAAAAAATATGCAGCTGGTAAGCATTAACAGGCCAATAGCTGAAAAGGCTAAAATTATTTTATGTTTTATAGCGATAGAATGCATAACTTTATCAACAGTATTAAGACTTTTGTTAGTGTAGCAAGTTTTTTAATATGTTGTTAGTTAGTGGTTAATTGCTTGTGCATTGATATTTTTTACCGTTAATTATTAGCATAGCTTGCTCGCCCTTACTCCAAAACAGTACCTTGGTATTTATATATTTGCTACCAGAGGCACTCACCTCATGAGTTAATAAATAATCATGCTTATTAAAGCGGAGCGTCGCCTGTTTGTTGCTAATAATATCTAGCTGTGCAGCGGTGTTATCGCACATGTAGTTTGTTGTAATGGGTTGCTCATTGCATGCAACCAGGGCTATTAAAGCAATAGTAATGGCGTAGTGTTTCATTAGGCTGTGTTTTACTTATTTAGTCGCTTGGTTAATTATGAGCTTAGCAAAGCTAAATTAACCGTTGGTGAAAATAAGGCTTTACGTTATGTTTAAGCTCTTATTTTTAGCTAGGGAATATCATGGCTGGCACTAACCTCTTAACATTACTTGATGATATAACGACCTTACTTGATGATATTGCGACTATGAGTAAAGTTGCGACTAAAAAAACGGCAGGCGTACTAGGAGATGACTTGGCGCTCAATGCGCAGCAAGTTACAGGGGTCACTGCCGATAGAGAGCTGCCGGTAGTATGGGCGGTAGCAAAAGGGTCGTTTTTAAATAAAGCGATATTAGTCCCGGCTGCGTTATTAATTAGTGTGTGGTTGCCTTGGCTAATTACGCCACTTTTAATGATGGGTGGTTTATTTTTATGTTTTGAAGGCGCTGAAAAAGTATTTGCTCGCTTTTTACCTCACCATGAGGAAACGATAGATGATGATGAAAAGTTAGATTTAGTTGAATATGAAAAGCAAAAAGTAAAAGGCGCTATTCGTACTGACTTTATTCTGTCTGCTGAAATTATTGTAATTACCTTAGGGACTGTGGCTGGGGCTACGTTAATGAATCAAGCACTGGTGCTAAGTGTTATTGCCATCATCATGACAATTGGTGTTTATGGACTGGTAGCTGGAATTGTAAAACTTGATGATGCTGGATTGTATTTACTTAACCAATCAAAACTCTCTGCAAATAAATTTAAAGAATTACTGGGTAAAGGCCTACTTGCAGCAGCTCCCCGACTTATGCAGTTTTTAGCCTTTGCAGGTACAATCGCCATGTTTTTAGTTGGGGGTGGAATTTTAGTGCATGGTGTTGAGTTACTGCATCATACGCAGATTGATATCACACATTACGCCCAGTCAACTTTAGGTGGGGTAGGTGAGATGCTAGCCCCTTTAGTATTTGATGGCTTACTTGGTGTGGTTGCGGGTTTGGTTATTGTTATTATGCATGTAACCTATACTAAGCTCTTTAAAACCCATAGTAGCGCGGCGTAATCGCGCTACTTTACATTATTCACATTGTGCACTTTTACATAATTGCTCAAGTTCGTGTTTAGCTTTGCTATTACCTTGAGCAATGGCTTTTTTATACCAATAAATAGCTTGTGGGGCGTTTTTCTCTGTGCCTTGCCCGTCGCGATACATTTGCGCCAGATTTAGTTGCCCCCATTGAGAACCTGTTTGCGCTGCAAGAGTAAAGCTTTCTAGCGCTTCATCGTATTGCCCATCTTTGTGGTACATAATTCCTTGTTGATTATTTTTATCGAGCTTTACTCCTTTATATAAAGGTTTTGGCTGTGGCGGAAACATCACAAATCCACCATATAAACTATTTGCATAGGGGCGCAGCACGTCGAATATGATGTCATCCTTGTATAAGCGTTTTATTTCATTACGAGGTAGGGTGATGGTTTTAGACGAAAAGTAATCTCTTTGCACTAATAAACTGGCACGCATTGCTGTGGTTATAGCGCTGCTGCGCTTATAGCTGTAATTACTCACCTGAAACGTCATAAATTGCTGATCAAAGCTCAGCACTTGCGCTACTTTTAAATTAGTCAGTGTCCACGGTTCATGAGTGAATTTATCGGCCTTTACTAAATAGGTATCGTAGGCTTTGGGGTTGGTTAAATAACTTTGTTTTAGCGCCTCAGCATTAAGGTGTTTTTGGTAAAAAAATAACAATACCCACAGCAATAAAACTAACCCAATACAGTATTTGGGTAGGCTTAGCTTTTCGAACAGGGGTAAATTTTTAATGCTTGTAGGCTCACAATGTCCACATTGATAGCACTCGCGTTTATAGCTCAACTTTATCGGAAATATAGGAAGAATAGTAAAGCGCAAAAAGCGGCTTTGGTTAACTAAGTGATAGCTGTTACTTTTGCAATTAGGGCAGCACTGTACTTGTGTAAAATGAGGAAAAGACTGACTGGTATTGAAAAGCAGCATGAAAATACGCTCCCTGTTTTAATTCTCTTTAAGTTAAAACAATGAGCGTATTAGTTAAAGCAGCAAACTGTAAGTAATTATGTCAGTTACTCTTTAGTGCGTGCTTTTGGTTTAATGGTCGTTTTAGCGTCGGCGGCCATTAACGCAAATACAGCATAAGCAGCGGTGTTTTGACGAAGTTTAGCGGGTGTCACTTTATCAAGGGTGTCATCCGCTGTATGGTGGTAATCAAAGTAGTCAGTACCATCTTGTGCCAGTTCAAAAATAGGTGCAGAAACTGCATTTTTAAATGGGATGAGATCGGGGCCGCCTTTAGCTTCATTTTGGCCAATGTATTCAATATTTAATGGCGCAAGCTCTTTGGCAATCGCGCGCACTACTGGCAGTGAAGCTGCGTTTACATTTGATTCAAAGCCATAAACTACATCAGCACCAAAGTCAGACTCTGCAGCAGCTACAATGTTATTAAGCTCATTTTTATGCTTTGCAAAATACGCTTTTGCGCCCCAAAGGCCGAGTTCTTCAGCTGCAAAAAGCACAACGCGAATACTGCGCTTAGGACGTTTTACATCACTAATATGCTTTGCTGCTGCCATGGTTAAGGCAACGCCAGCGCCATCATCCAGAGCGCCAGTACCTAAATCCCACGAATCTAAGTGTCCACCAATAAGTACATATTGCTCAGGGTTTTCAGTACCATTAAATTGGCCAATGACGTTATAACCAGTGCCCTCGCCTAGGTTTTCGGTTTGTACATTAATATTAACCGACACGTCTTTGTTTAATGCGACTAATCGTGCTATTTGGTCAGCATCAGGATTGGCAATAGTCACGTTAGGTATTTTAGTTACCCCTTCTTTATAATAGCTACCGCCGGTATGTGCAAAGCGATGGTGGCCAGTGCTAACTGAGCGCATCATATAGGCAACAGCGCCTTTTTTAGCCGCTTCAATTGCTCCGGTAGCACGGGCTTTTACCGCGGGGCCATAACCATTGCCGTCAATATCACGGTTCATACGGTAATTAATATAAGCAATTTTACCTTTTAAGCTATTAGCCGGTGCGGCTTTTAATTCGTCAAGGGTTTCGAATAAGACGACAGGTGCGCTGATCCCCTCTTTGGGTGTACTAATGCTGTTACCAAGTGCTGTTAAATGCAGAGGTTGCTCGCTTGGAATGAGTATTTTTCCACTTTCGCTATAGCGACGCCATTCAGGGAAGGTTGCTTCTTCTAACCAGACTTTATCAAAGCCCAATTCATCAAACTTTGCTTTTGCCCAAGCAACGGCTTTTTTATCGTTTTCGGTGCCAGGTAGGCGCGGGCCTATTTCTGTGGTGAGTGATTCTAGTAATTGATAGCTTAAATCACTTTTAAGGGCGGTGGTGCGCACCTCATCTACTTGTTGTAGCTGTTTTGCAGTGAATTCACTGTTGTTGGCGCTTACCGTCATGCTGGTGGTAAATAGGAGTGCTGTGAGCAATTGTTTCATATTCAGAGAGCCTTTGTAATGATTAACACCATTAAAGCATGTAACAAACAGGATAAAAAATAGATGAGATGAGTAGGCTATTCAGTGGGTTCAAAAGTCAGTTCAAAAAAAAGCCCACCTCAAATTAAGGTGGGCTATGGATTTTTAAAGTTTGTATTTAAAAGCTAAATTGCGCTGCTAAACGCACGTTTGTGCCTTCACCTACCGTCACGTTATTTAATCCACCACCGGCTAGGTAGTTTTTATCGAATAAGTTTTCAATGTTTAAACGCAGGTTAATATCTGTATTACTTACCTTAAGTGCGTATGTTGCGCCAACATCAACACGGGTATATCCCTGTTTTGTTACTGTATTGGCATTATCGGCAAAACGTTCACCTTCATAAAAAGCGCCGGCATTAAAAGCAATGGCGTCGTTGAGTTCATAACGGGTCCAAAGTGAGGCAGACCACTTTGGTGCATCGGTTGGGCGCTTACCTTCTAATTCTTCATCTCGTTCATAGTTAGCATCTAAATACATGGTTGATGCCATAACAAATAAACGATCGGTAGCAGCACCTTGTGCAGAAAGTTCAAAGCCTTTATGGCGTTGTTCACCTGCTTGCGTGGTTATGCTGGTTATATCACCAATAGGGTTAATCAGATTTTCGCTCACTAAGGTGCCTGTTTTACTAATATCAAATAGGGCGCCGCTGAGCATTAATCGATCATCAAACAGTTGCCATTTAACCCCAACTTCTCGTTGCTCAGAGGTAATGGCATCGAGTTTCATGCCATTATTAACATCATTTTCATTTTCTAATGTTTCGTTTTGCGGCTCAAATCCTTCCGAGTAACTTGCGTATACGGTTGCTGATGCATTTGGATGGTAAAGTACGCCGACCTTAGGTACGAACGATTCGTTATTGCTGTTTTCTTTACTTTGTTTATCGTAACGACCACCTAGTGATAGTTGCCATTTAGGCGAGAACGAAATCAAATCTTGAATATAAATCCCGTAGTAATCGTAGGCAGATGAGCTAATAGTATCATCTGATTTGTAACTTATATTTGGGCGGTTAGGCTCATTTTGACCGGCAGAAAAATTAATTGCATCAGCAGAGGTTCGTAATTGGCCGTAGTAATAATCCAGAGAGTTAACGCCTACAAGTAATTGATGATGCACACCCACGGTTTCAAATTCGCCAATAAAGTCGATAAAAGCAGTTTTAAACTGCCAATCATCAAAGCGATCGTAAGGGCGTGACTGATAACTATCGCCTTCGATAAAGTCACTTGGCTTACGTGGTGCTGACTCAAAGCGTTGGCGTTCAAATGTTTGCTCGTTGTAGCCTAAATTTACGTGCCAGTTGTCGGTTAAAAACACCTTAAAATCAATGCCCATGTTTTCAACGGTGATGTCGGTAAAGGCCCAAGACATGTCACGAATTGTTTTATCGTTACCAATGATATTGGCATCATTATCGATCCAAGCACCCGTATCTAGACCTGCTTCGTCATCAGTACGGTCATAGTGAACACGTACTAAGGCGTTATCGCTAATATCGTAATCAACCACTAATGCACCTAAAAAACGATCGCGTTCGCGGTTATCACCGTTTTGATACTCACGCCAGTATTCAACGTCTTGTTTTACTAATACGCCACGGGCACGTAAATCTTCAGCTTCAGTCAATGCGCCGCCAGCATCAAGCATAAAGCGAGTTGAGCCATGTTGATCGACATCGGCACTGGCATTAAATAACGTTTGTGCGGTTGGCTTTTTGGTCACCATATTTACTAAGCCGCCAGGGCCCGATTGGCCGTACAAAATACTCGATGGTCCTTTAATTACTTCAACTTGCTCTAAAATTTCAATGGGTTGTTGATAGTGCGACCAATGCTGGTGGCCATCACGCAGGTAGCCGGTTGATGAGCTTAACTCAAAACCACGTAAGTTAAATACTTCACGATTACGTTGCTTAGATCCTGGCGTTAAACTCGCATCGTTACTTAGTACTTCACCTAAGGTGGTTGCTAGTTGCTCATTTACAATTGTATCTGTAATAACAGTGACTGATTGTGCGGTATCGAGTAATGAGGTTGAGGTTCTCATTGGCCCACTGGCATTATCTACTTTGTAGTCGTTGAAGTAACTGCCTTTTACTTCAATGCGCTCTATATTTGCGGTGTTGGCGAATACATTTGCAGAGGTACTGGCTAAAAGTGCGATAAAAAGTGGGTTAAATTTCATTAGTAGCTTCCGGCTTAGAGTTATTAGAATAGTAAAACGCTGCGGATCTTAATAAAAATAACTATCATTTGCAATATCTTTATTTGCACTTTTTATCGTGCGTTGTTAATGGTTGCTAATTGTTAAATCTGCTATTATTAGCCGCATATTTATTGAGACTTTTCTCAAGTTATTTTTTTGCTATGGAATTTACTGTGACTGCAACTGCTTTTTCATCGTTGGCCTTACCTTCAGGGTTAGTTGATAATTTATCAACGCTCGGCTACACCCAAATGACGCCTGTACAGGCGCAAAGCCTACCACCCGTTTTAAATGGCAAAGATATTATTGCCCAAGCCAAAACAGGCTCAGGTAAAACAGCGGCATTTAGTTTAGGCGTTTTAGCCAAGCTGAATGTTAAACGCTTTCGTATTCAGTCGTTAGTGCTGTGCCCAACCCGTGAGCTTGCAGAGCAGGTAGCGGTTGAAATGCGCAAATTAGCACGCGGTATTCATAATATTAAAATTTTAACTTTGTGTGGCGGGGTATCAATTGGTCCTCAAATTGCCTCACTTGAACATGGTGCGCATATTATTGTAGGTACACCAGGGCGAGTTGACGACCATATTCGTAAAGGTACATTGCGCTTAGATGATGTTGAAACGCTGGTACTTGATGAAGCCGACCAAATGCTTGATATGGGTTTTCAAGACACCCTCGATGCCATAATTGAGTGTATTCCAACAAATCGTCAAACATTGTTATTTAGCGCGACTTTTCCAAAATCAATCGAAGCCATTGCAAAGCGTGTTCTGAGCAACCCTGAAATGATTAAAGTAGAAGAGCAGCAAGAAAAAAGCACTATCAAGCAATACTTCTATAAAATGGATAATAATAAGCAACGTTATCCAACCCTTAAATTACTATTACTTAAATTTACCCCACAAAGTTGTGTGGTGTTTTGTAATACCAAGGTAGAAACACAGCAAGTATGTGATGATTTAGCCGATGAAGGCTTCAGCGCCGTTGCATTGCATGGCGATTTAGAGCAGCGTGACCGTGAGCGTACATTGATTCATTTTGCCAATAAGAGTGCGTCTATTTTAGTGGCAACCGATGTAGCAGCACGCGGCTTAGATATTGATGATATGGACATGGTAATTAACTATCACTTAGCGCATGATCCACAAACGCATGTTCACCGTGTAGGGCGTACCGGGCGAGCGGGCAAAAAAGGCATTGCGTGTTCTATTTACGGTGATGCTGAGCAATTTAAAGTAGCGCAAATTGGTGACCACTATGAGCGTGATTTTACCCCTGAGCCAATGCCATCTTATAACCTATTAGATAAGCCTCCATACAAACCTGAAATGGTGACATTGATGATAGATGCGGGTAAAAAACAAAAAGTGCGTGCCGGCGACATTTTAGGCGCATTAACAGGTAAAGATGGTATAGCAGGGCGCCAAGTGGGTAAAATTAATGTACTTGATAACGTGGCTTTTGTCGCGGTAGAGCGTAACTCATCTAAACCCGCGTTACGTAAATTAACCGAAGGCAATATTAAAGGGCGTAAAATCCGTGCTCGTCGCCTGACGCGCTAGTTTTACGTTTTAAGATGAGCAGCTCGCCTTGAGTTGCTCATATTCCATTTTTAATTGTTTAAACACTTCATTATCACCCCCTTGTTTGTCTGGATGATGCTGAACGGCTAGTTGTCGCCAACGCTTTTGTAATGTTTTTAAGGTAATTGGTTGTACTAATTGCCAGCGAGCGATTAATTGCTGATGTTGCTGAGCACTTAAAGGCGCTTCATGTTGTTTAGGCTTACTGAAACGTTGCCAAAAGCTATCTAATAATGCGTTAATTTCTGCTGTTGATGTTTCAAAGTTTTGCCAGTTTAAGTAGTAGTCACGCAGCGGATCGTTTGGGTGAAGTTGGTTTTGGCGAGGGTCGCTTACCAGCTCAATATGTAAACTTTTAATCAGTAGCTGCTGTTTTGGCATAACTTGCTGCTGTAACTGATAAAGTGCATTCATAATTAAAAAATTACGTTTAAATAAATCACGCCCAGGATCAGCTGCTAAGGTATCAAGTAACCCACGTTCTTTTAGTTCCGATGCTAAAGTATGAACCATCCACACTTTATTATTGATTAATAGTTCAAAAATCTCATCTATCAGTGGGTTAAGCATTGTTTACAATCTATTAATTGGTGTATCTTGAACAAATTATCATACACCTAAGTAACATTAAACCCCAAGGAGTGGGCGTGAATGCCTGTTTTATATTGGTCTAAATTAGATGTTTACATATTGTTTGGGTGTCATTTTATTATGGCTAGCAAGGATTAAAGGATATTTTTATGCTGACTCGGTTAAAGCGCATCTGCTTTATTGGTCTTTTGGTTGTACTGAGTGGTGCATCAAACGACGCTTTATCCAATGAGCAGACAAGTTTGTTTGAGCAGTTCGATCTTGAGCAAACATGGACTAAAAAGCACCGCCTTGCAACAGACATATTAGCTAACCCTGATCTTCCAAATTTACAACGCGTGACCATTTACAGTGACTTAGCGGAGCTGGCGTTTACACAGAGTGATTTAGCTAATGCACTAAAGTATTTTAAATTACTAGAGGCGAATAGCACCCTCAAAGAACAGCCAAAACTTTATTTTCGTGCAATTAAAATGCAAGGCGTGGTGCTTTATTATCAAGGGTTAGTGCAACAAGCGGTCGTTGATTATAATCGCGCGTTAAACATTGCCATTACCCTTAAAAGCCCGATTAAACAGGCTAACTTACTCAGTAATATTGGGCTCGCTTACTTTGATATGTATAACATGGAGCTAGCCCTCGACTATTATCAGCAAGCTAAAGTCATTTATGAAAAAGAGGGGAGCGCACAAGATAAAGCCGATATATTACATAATATTGCCGGTATTTATATTCGTCTCTCTCGGTATGAGTCCGCGCTTGAGATGTATCGTGAGGTTTTAAAAGTTTTTCAAGAGCTTGGTGATGACGATGGGGTTGCACAGGTATACGGTAACATGGGTGTGGCGTACACTGAATCGAGGCAGTACCAGTTAGCGTTGCATTACAACCAATTAGCTTTGCGCTACTATCAAAGTGTTAATAACGCCTTTCAGCTTTCGACTAAGCACACCAATTTAGCCACAATTAATCTTAAATTAAATAAATTTGATGTCGCGTTATATCATGCTAATGCAGGGCAACAGTTTGCACTTGAGGCTGATAATAAGTCGTTACTAGCGGCTGCCTTACACGTGTTATCGACTGTTCAATTTGTGCAAGGCGATACAGAAAATGCCAAAGAAACCTCAGAGCGTTCAATTACGCTTGCCAAAGAGTATAATAATGGCATGCGCATAAAAGACGGTTTGGGGGTTGAGGCGCTGATCCATGCTAGCTTAGGGAATTATGAAAAAGCGTTAAATTTGCATCAACAGTATGTTGATTATCAGCGCAGTGTTAATACCGAAGAAGCCTCAAAAGCGGTCAGTCAATTTCAAATTCAGTTTGAATCAAATCAGCTAAACCAAGAAATTAAACAATTAAAACAGCAACAATACTTACAAGAATTACAAATAGCTAAACGTTCACAGCTGACGTTCTTATTGGTGATTGTTGCCATATTGATTTTAATTACAGTAATTGCTGTTTATAAACGCCGAACAGAAAAACAAGCGAAGTTAAAGCTGAGTGAGCAAGTTGAACAGCGCACCAAAGAGCTGCAAAGTGTGGCGCAAGAACTGCGTGAAGCTAACGAGGTTAAAAGCCAGTTTTTAGCGAATATAAGCCATGAAATTAGAACGCCATTAACCGCTATTTTGGCGCAAACAGATGATCTTATTAGTGGTCAGTACAAGGCTGAGCAATTACAAGATGAGCTTAGGGTAATACAACGACAAAGTGAGCATTTAAGAAGCCTGATTAATGATGTGCTTGATTTAAGTAAAATCGAAGCAAACAGGCTAGAACTTAACATTAGCTGTTTTGATATGGTGCGATTGATCAACGATGTTCATGCTATGTTTTCTCCACAAACTAAAGCGAAAGGCTTGTCACTGATATTAGAGAGTCAGTTAGGTGATACCTATTTTACGCGGCTAGATTTAACTCGAGTAAAACAAATACTTATTAATTTATGCGCCAATGCCATTAAGTTTACTCATAAGGGGCACGTAACAATTGCTGTTAGCAAAACGGATCAAGGGCTGCTCTTTTGTATTCAAGATACCGGAATTGGCATGAGCTCCTCACAGCTTAAGCTTATTTTTGAATGCTTTAGCCAAGCAGATAACAGCATTAGCCGACGTTTTGGCGGTACTGGTTTGGGCTTGAGTTTGTCGCAGCAGTTAGCAGCGATGATGGGTGGCTATATTAGCGTGCAGAGTGAGTTTAAAAAGGGCAGTGAGTTTTCGTTCTATTTGCCTTGTATACAAGTTGAAGAGCAAGTTTGCCACGATGATATGCAGGCTAAATCGGCTGCAGGGCATAGGTTGTTATCGGGTAAGGTGGTGCTTGCTGAGGATCACAGTGATAACCGCAAACTGATCAGTCGTTATTTACACTCCCTAGGACTTGAAGTGATTGCCGTTGAAAATGGTGAGCAAGCCGTAGAGCAAAGTTTAAAACTGTATCCGGATTTGGTGCTTTTAGATATTCAAATGCCCGTTATGGATGGTATTTCTGCGTTTGAACTACTCAAACAATGTGGCTATGAGCAGCCTATTTTAGCGTTAACGGCCAATGCCATGAGCCACGAGATTGACCACTACTTATCACTTGGTTTTAGCGATTATTTAGCAAAACCAATAGACAAAGAATCTTTTTACACTGTTTTAGCTAAATACTTAAGCTCAGCAAATGAGGATTCATCGACAGAAAGTATCCATGTAGATATGAGTGATTTAGTAGCGAGTTTTAAACAAAGCCTGATTACAGAAAGTGAGCTAATTGAACAGCATTTTAAAGTTGGAGATTATAAATCGCTGCAAAAAGATAGCCACCGAGTTTTAGGTGCGGCACAAATGTTTGAGTTTAAAGAAATAGCATTAGTGGCAAAAGCACTAGATGACGAATTACTTCAGTCACAAATTAACACTCAAAAGTTAACAACATTAGTAAATGACTTGCTGGTACTGCTTAAGCAATACGGATAAGCTGATTTACTCTAAAAATAAAAAAGACACCATCTGGTGTCTTTTTTATTTAAAAATGCTTATTTCACCAGCGTTCAGATTACTGACGTTTCATCGAATCAAAAAACTCATCGTTGGTTTTACTCATCGATAGTTTATCGATTAAAAATTCCATGGCATCAATTTCTGACATGTCATGGACTATCTTACGTAAAATCCACAGCTTTTGGAGCTCATCAGGCTTAGTAAGTAATTCTTCACGACGCGTACCAGAACGGTTAAAGTCGATAGCTGGGAATACACGTTTTTCCGCAATTTTACGGTTAAGGTGTAGTTCCATGTTACCCGTACCCTTAAACTCTTCGTAGATAACTTCATCCATTTTAGAGCCGGTATCAATAAGCGCAGTCGCAATAATTGTTAAGCTACCGCCTTCTTCAACGTTACGTGCAGCACCAAAGAAACGTTTAGGCTTATGTAATGCATTAGCATCTACACCACCGGTCAATACTTTACCTGATGATGGAATAACGGTGTTGTAAGCACGTGCTAAACGTGTGATTGAATCAAGTAAAATCACCACGTCTTTTTTGTGCTCAACTAAGCGCTTTGCTTTTTCGATAACCATTTCAGCAACCTGTACATGGCGAGATGCTGGTTCATCGAATGTTGATGCAATAACTTCACCTTTTACTAGGCGTTGCATCTCAGTCACTTCTTCCGGACGTTCATCAATAAGTAAAACCATTAATGTAACATCAGGGTGGTTATGTGTGATTGATTGCGCAATATTTTGTAGCAACATGGTTTTACCCGCTTTTGGCGGTGCTACTAATAAACCACGTTGGCCGCGGCCAATGGGTGACGCTAAATCAAGAACTCGTGCGGTAATATCTTCTTTACTGCCGTTACCACGTTCCATACGAAAACGTTCGTTTGCATGTAGTGGTGTCAGGTTTTCAAAAAGGATTTTAGTGCGAGAGTTTTCAGGTTTATCAAAATTAACTTCGTTTACTTTAAGTAAAGCAAAGTAACGCTCACCATCTTTTGGCGGACGAATAAGACCTGAAATAGAGTCGCCAGTACGCATACTAAAACGGCGAATTTGGCTTGGAGATACATAAATATCATCTGGGCCAGCTAAGTAAGAAGCTTCTGATGATCTTAAAAAGCCAAAACCATCTTGCAAAATTTCTAATACACCACCGCCGAAGATATTCTCTCCGCCTTTGGCGTGGGATTTAAGAATAGCAAAAATAATGTCTTGCTTTCTTAAGCGGGCTACGTTTTCGAGCCCCATGGACTCAGCTAAGTTTACAAGCTCTTTTATAGACTTGTCTTTTAATTCGCGTAAATGCATATTGGTGGGTTCTTTATTACAGTTGTCATACTCAAAATCGCTTTATTAGATCGTTGAGTGAGGTTTGTTGAATATAACTAAGGATTAGTTGGCTTTATAAACTAGCAGGTCGTTACTGCAGCGTCCAGTACTTCTGTAAAATAAATAATAAAAAAAGGGCTGAGCGCCCTTTTTTTATAAATTTACACTTAGATGTTGTTTTCTAAAAACTCAACTAATTGTGTTTTTGATAGTGCGCCTACTTTAGTTGCAGCTACTTGACCATCTTTGAAAAGTAGTAGTGTAGGAATACCACGAATACCAAATTTAGGTGGAGTACCTGCGTTTTGGTCAATGTTTAATTTAGTAATCGTTACACGGCCATCAAATTCCTCAGCAACTTCGCTTAGAATTGGGGCGATCATTTTACACGGTCCGCACCATTCAGCCCAAAAGTCTACTAGTACAGGTTTGTCTGATTGTAATACGTCAGCTTCAAAGCTATCGTCGGTAATTTGGATTATTTTCTCGCTCATTGCGCTCTCCGGTTTAGTTAGGCGAAATATTTAGTGCGTATTTAAACACTCTTGTTTCTTATTGCAAGTTTAAACGTTATGCTTAAACGCTATGACTAAGACACATTTGACCGATAAAAAGTTTTCAGACTTTGCTATTGCACCGGAAGTGGTTGCCGGGTTAACCGAAAGTGGGTTTGAATATTGCACACCCATTCAAGCTAAATGCCTACCGTTTATTTGTGAAGGGCGCGATATTGCGGGCCAAGCACAAACAGGTACAGGCAAAACGTTGGCGTTTTTAACCGCCACATGCCACCGGTTATTACAATCTAGCAAAGCACCTAGTAAACATCCAAGAGCCCTGATCATGGCCCCAACTCGGGAGCTTGCGATTCAGATACACAAAGATGCAAAAATTTTAGCGCCGCACTGTAATCTTAACTTAGGTTTAGTATATGGTGGCGAAGATTACGAAAAACAACGTGCACAACTAGAAAAAGGCGTTGATATTTTAATTGGTACTACAGGTCGCCTAATAGATCTGTACAAGCAAGGCTGTTACACCCTTAATGAAATTGAGGTAGTCGTGCTAGATGAAGCCGATCGTATGTTCGATTTAGGCTTTATTAAAGATATCCGTTATATGTTCCGTCGTATGCCGGATACATCAGAACGTTTAAACTTATTATTCTCTGCTACGCTATCGTATCGTGTACAAGAGCTTGCATTTGAACACATGACAAACCCAGAGCATGTGCAAATAGAACCCGATGTAAAAACGGGTAAGCGTATTCAAGAAGAGCTATTTCATCCTTCACAAGAAGATAAAATTAAGCTGTTGTTAACCTTGATTGAAGAAGAATGGCCTGAGAAAGCCATTGTTTTTGCAAATACCAAACACAGCTGTGAAACTGTGTATGCATGGTTAAAAGCAGATGGACATCGAGTGGGTATGCTCACCGGTGATGTAAACCAAAAGAAACGTCAATCAATACTCGCGCAATTTAGTAAAGGCGAGCTAGACTTTTTAGTGGCTACCGATGTTGCTGCGCGTGGTTTACATATTCCAGAAGTAAGTCATGTATTTAACTTTGACTTACCTGATGATTGCGAAGATTACGTTCACCGTATTGGTCGTACAGCTCGTGCAGGCGCTTCGGGTCATGCAATTAGCTTTGCGTGTGAGCAGTATGCTTATAACCTTCATGAAATTGAAGAGTACATCGAGCACAGCATCCCTTTATCGCATTACGATAAAAGTGCATTGCTAGATGATTTGACCAAGCCGACTATTCACAGAAAACGTAATTTTTCTACCGGTCCACGTAATCGTAGTAATAACAACGGACGTCGCCCAAATAATGGTTACCAAAAAGGACGGTCTTAACCGACCGTTAGTTTGATAGTATTTGTAACTAGAGGTTTTTGAACGGTGGGGCAACTTAAACCGCAAAAAAATGTATATGCAGTCATTGATTTGGGCTCAAATAGCTTTCATATGCTTATTGCCAAATCAGTGGCGGGTGGCTTACAAACAATAGGTCGCGTCAAACGCAAAGTAAGACTCGCCGCTGGGCTTGATGATGATAATTTATTGAGCTTAGAGGCTATGCAACGAGGTTGGGAGTGTTTGGCCTTGTTTGCAGAGCGGTTGCAAGATATTCCTACGCAAAACATCACCATTGTTGCCACTGCAACACTTCGCTTAGCAACCAACGCTGACGACTTTAAACTACGTGCAGAAGAAATATTAGGGCATAAAGTTAATGTTATTAGTGGCGAGCTAGAAGCGCGAACTATTTATAAAGGGGTTGCGCATACCTCTTCATGTACTGGCAAGCAGCTGGTTATTGATATTGGTGGGGCGAGTACCGAGGTTGTTATTGGCCAAGGTTTTGAAGCGCGTCACTATAAAAGTCTTAATATCGGCTGTGTGACTTTTCTCGAACGCTACTTTAAAGATTGCCAATTAAATGAAGCAAACTTTAATGCTGCTATAAAAGCAGCACGAAAAGTTATTGATGAAATAGCACCTGAATATAAAATGGCTGGTTGGCAACTTGCCTCAGGTGCGTCAGGTACAGTGCAAGCTATTCAAGAAATTATGGTGGCGCAACATTTAAATGAATTGCTCACTCTTGAAAAGCTATACACCATCAAACAACAATCCATAGCTTATAAAACAATAGCTGAACTCGACTTGCCTGGGTTAAGTGAAGAGCGACGGTTAGTGTTTGTATCTGGGCTGGCTATTTTAATTGCACTGTTTGAGTCACTAGAAATAGAACAAATGGGGTTAGCGGGTGGTGCTCTGCGTGAAGGTGTTTTATATAGCATGCTACCGGAGCTACATAATACCGACATTCGCCAACGTACCATTGATGGTTTTATGAACCGTTATCATGTTGATCAAAAGCAAGCATCGCGAGTATCCGGTTTAGCTTTACAATTAGCTAGCGAAGTTAATCATTATTGGCCGATAGAAGCATTAAGTGGGTTACCGCTTTTAAATGCGGTGGCGCAACTTCATGAGATTGGTTTATTAATAGAGTACAAGCAATACCACAAACATACCGCTTACATTTTAGAAAATACCGATATGCCAGGTTTTTCGCAATCAGAACACAAAGTGATCGTTGCGATTGCCAACAGCCATCGTTCAGACCTTCAAAAAGGATGTTTAGATCATTTAGGCGCACACAGTAGCGTTGCAACGTATATCGTTCGACTATTACGTGTTGCTGTTATTTTATCTATGCGCCGCCAAGATGATGTGTTGCCTAACTTTAAGATAACAGCTGAAAATGAAGAGTTAGTTATTCAATTTGAAAGCGATTGGTTAAAAAACCACCCGCTAATGGCAAGTGAGCTAAATCAAGAGATTAAGTATCAGAAAAAATGTGGTTGGAAACTTAAAGTAAACTAGTTAAACCGCTCTTTACCACAGTTTTTAGTGGTTAAAATGAGCGTTTAGTTGTAATTTTGTT